>CAMBYS010000077.1 GCA_945872165.1 uncultured Clostridia bacterium
TCGCCCTCAAGCGGATGTCCGCCTTTGATGATATATTTCTCCAACGAAACCTTCTCCTTAAATCAATAACTACCAGGATAGTAGTTTCTGCATCCAATCTTTCACATGCCGTTACAGACAGACACTGCCTGTACACATAATATACACGTTTATTATGTTATCACAAGTACAGCCAGAACGCAAACCCTTTTTCCTGCGGTCTGGATTTTTGCCCATGAAGCCATTTTTATCCATATATTCCGGAGCAATTTGGTATGGGGTGCACAAATCAGGCTGCCGGCTTTTACCCGTTTTGTCAGCCTTCCGCATCCCATACATTCCCGGTATCATGCTCCGGCTCCGGAGATACGGTATCATCGGGAGCCGGCTCTGTTTCCGGCTCCATTCCCGTATCCCCATCGGCATCTTCTTCCCAGGAAGCATCCTCCGGTTCTCCGCTGCCGCCGTCATCCCAGGAATCCAATTCCTCCCGGAAGCTGTCATCGGTTCCGGTATCGCTGTGGACACCCAGATTTTCGGTTTCTGCCACCTCGCCGGTGAGGATATTGAGAATATATTCCCCATTGTCCGTGGCAAACCGCCAGCAGGGAATTGCCGTAAACCGTCCGCCGCTGCGGTCAGACAGCACATATGCCGGCTGTACGCTGATAATCTGTCCCACAGAGCTCTGGGCCTGTACAAAGGTCAGCAGCACCTGTTCCGCGGAATAGCTTTTGAGGGCCCGGATGGTCATTGGCTCAGCCGTACCGGTACACCAGATCCCTTCAATGGCAAACCGGTTTTCCGGCGCAATGGTAAACTGCAGCCGACAGCCTGCCAGCTCTGTCCGGCGGATTTCCTGCCATACCGTGACGATATAGCCGGTTTCATTCTGTTCGGTTTCTATCTGATCCCGGCGCACCGAGATACCCGCCTGCTTCAGCAGGTCATAGACCACCTCTTCCGCCTGTTCCACATCCTGAGGTTCCATCACCGCCGGCAATCGCACCTGTGCGTTTACTTCGCCGGAGGAAGACCATTCCACCGTACCGTTATCGCCGTTCCATGCTGTCACGCTGCCTTTGGCTTCCGTGTCAATGGTACCCGTGAGCAGGGTACGGGTAAATGCCTCCTGTACTTCCTCATCCATCCGCAGGGTATAGGCCTGAGGACAGGTTTCCAGCGTATGGTACACACTGGAGCCGCACAGAATCCCCTTCTGTGCCAGCATACTGTCCATCCCTGCCCGGGTCTGAGCAGACAGCCATGCATCATAGCCATGTACCACACCCAGAACTGCCAGCAGCAGGAGATTCATCCCCAGCAGCAGGGCAATCCATACGGTTTTGACCCGATCCCAGGGCGGACGGCGGACCGGACCGGCATCTGCCGATTCCCGGCGTTTGCGCCATGCCTGCAGGGAGTGATGCTGTTTCCGCTTCATGCCCCATCACCTCCCTGAATCAGCCGGTCAAAGTCTGCCTGTACCACGGTAATCTCCTCCGGTGACAGTGTTCTGCCCACATCCTTCAGGGGAACATTGCCATACCGGATCACGTACCATTGGGGAGAAACTGCCGTGCCGGTATTGTCATACCATGCGGTTCCCGGCATATCCTGTGTCATTTCATCCCCAGGCACAGCCTCCTGTATCTCATCCCAGGGCAGGTCTGCATCCTCCGGCATATCCATGCCGGTATCTGCATCCCATTCCGTATCCATATCCGTGTCCATATCGGTATCTGCATCCCAGACTGTATCCGGATCGGTGCCTGTCGCTGCATCCATATCCGCATTCCACAGACTGTCATCCCCGGTATCCTCATAGGTACCCCACTGCTGTGCCGTATCCACATAGCGCAGGCTCAGCCGGGTATCCGCGTCAAGGGACTGGGATGCTGCCGCCTGCCGTACCGGCATCACGGCAATGCTTTCACCGGTGGACTGGCAGGTGCGCAGGTACAGCTTTGCCTGTACCAGTATCCCGTTGTCAAAGATATATCGTGCAAAATATCCGGCGGCATGATCCACCGGCACGCTGTTGATCTGCATGCCGTAGTCCACCACATACCGTCCGGTTTCTTCCTCCGTTTCTGCCCGCAGCAATGCCGGTGCCGCACCGCTGTCCATAGCCTCCAGCGCTTCGCCGGTGAGCCGATAGGCAGTCTGTACATACTGCATCAGCCGGTCATGGCCCTGTGCCGCTTTGACGGACACACCGGTGCCACGGTATTCCATGGAACCGTCGGATGCCAGCCGGATGGTATTGGCACCGGAAACATATACCATGACGCCATCGGTCTCATATGCCTTCTGCTGTGCCACAGCTGCATCCATACCAAAAGCCTCCAGCAGCCCATTCATGCCCTCTGAACCGCTGTAAGCGCTAAAGGACATCACATCAAAGACCGCTTCCTCCGTATCATACAACAGGTCAGGTGCCACGGTCTGCCCCTCTTCGGCAGCCAGCCGGCAGCCATTGGGCTCAAACTGCTGTGCTGCCGTATCAAAGGCATCTGCATCCACCCGGGTCTCTGCGCACCGGATTCTCTGCCCATCCCGGAAGTACAGCCGGAATTGATTGTTTTTGTCCTTGCACAGCACCATGGTGCCCAGCGTACAGTCCTGCAGGCTGTCAGCCCGGCAGCCAAGCCAGCCGGCGAGAATATCCACCGGCACACTGCCGTCATATTCCATCATCAGCAGCTGCTGTGTCAGAGCGCTGCTGTAAGTATCCATCTGAACCACGGAAGGCTGCTCTGCATGTTCCAATGCCTGGGCCCATACCGCTGCTGTGGTTTCATAGGCTTCCTTCAGACTGTCCGTATGATATGCCACGCCGTACAGCCCTTCCGTATTGCGTGCGGCAAACCGGATTGGCATGGCACCGGCGCTGTTGTCCGTGGTGGTCTCCTGCCGGGTTGGCAGAGACAAACTGCCTTCCGGCAGCATCCGCACCCACAGCAGCCCGCATTGTGCTGCCAGTGTCAGGGTCAGCACCACTGCCAGTGCCGTCCGCAGTCCATTCCGGTGCCTGCGGTAAAACCCGTTCCAGCGGGAACGCAGCCCCGTTCTGCGGGAGTTCTGTCGGCTCATACCGTCCCTCCGTCCGCCGGATAGATGACTGCTGCAAAAACATCCGGTTCCAGTGCCACAAAGGTCACATCCAGGGTATAACCGTTCTGCTGGAGCCTGCCCCGTACCATGCTCTGATTTTCCTTCAGCATAGGCACGCCCTGAAAGGCTTTTTCAAAGGTAAGCGTTTCCTCTCCCTGGATGGATACGCCCAGCATCTCTTCTGCGGCTTCATTGATTGCCAGAATGTTTCCGTCCAGATTAAACCGGACATAGCCTTCCCGCAGGAAGGGCAGCAGGGTTTCCAGTTCCTCTTTCCGGTCGTTCTTCCGTCCCATCTCCGGTACGTACATGGCGGATGCCATGGCTTCCCAGTCACCGGCGGGATACAGGCTGCGGTCATTGCTTTCCCGCAGTTCCTTTGCCGCCTGTACCGCTGCACCGGCAAAAGCACCGGCAAACATCTGGCTCAGCACCAGACACAGCATCAGGCTGAGCACCAGTGCCACAGCCAGGAACAATGCCAGCATGGCAAACATAGACCGCATATCACTGCCGTCATCTGTAATGTCCAGTACCAGCAAAGCTTCCCCGGTAATCGGCACGGCAACATCCATGCCGGAGGGCAGAAGGGAAAAATGGTCACCCACTTCCCCCTGCATGGCTGTGACAATATGATCGGTCAGTGCCGCATCCTCTGCGCCTGCCAGCCGTTCCCCGGTTGCGGCATCCCAGATGGAATAGGTGCGGTCCACACCCAGCCGCAGCTGTCCCGCATAGGCCTCCAGAATCTGTTCCACATTGTATGCAGCGCTCTCCGCTGTGCCGGTGGCACCTGTATTCATCTCCGACAGCAGATCCACCGTCAGGACGCCGGCAACCTCATCCTCAAACTGGGCGCTGCTGTATCGGGCCATACCCAACAGCAGGCTCGCCGAGACAATTGCCATCACAGCCAGTGCTGTCAGCAGCAGACTGACGGTTAATTTCTGTTTCAGGGTTTTTCGCATGGTGGTATTCCCCACTGACCGGTTACAGTCCCATAATCAGGGCCTTGCCAATGGCAGCCACAGTCTTGGCATCATGAATTTCACCGGATGCAATGCGCTGGCACAGCTCCTCAAAGGGCATGCGGACAATTTCCACAAATTCATCCTCATCCGGATGTACCTCGCCCTGAGTCAGCTCCTTGGCGCAGAACAAGTGCAGCCGCTCATCCATAAAGCCGGGAGACGGCCAAATTTCTCCCATAGGAATCATGGTTCCGGCAACCAGTCCGGTTTCCTCGGAAAGCTCCCGTCTGCCGCAGTTTTCGGCATTTTCCGGACCTTGATCCATCTTTCCTGCCGGAATTTCCAGCGTAGTGGTCTCATAGGGATACCGATACTGGCGCACCAGTGTTACCATGCGGTTTTCATCAATGGGCAGCACGCCTACACCGCCCACATGCTCGCAGACTTCCCGCTTGCAGGGCTTGCCATTGGGCAGCAGTGCGTCATCCACCCGCACGGTCATAATTTTTCCATGAAATTTATAATCACTTTTTACTTTCTTTTCTGTAAACTCCATTGTAAAGCTCCTTCCGTAAAACAGGGTTGCTGTCATTGACACAGGATATGGACGGTTTTCCGCCTGCTCCTGGGAATTCGTTCTCAGTTTTTAGTATAAAATCAACTGCCCGCTTTGTCAAACCGCTTTCCATGTATTTTCCTGTCCCCTGCCATCTTTTTTCACTGCCGGAGCAAAAAAACTGCCCTTCCCGCCGCATTGCTGTGACAGGAAGGGCAAAGCCTATGGTCAAAGAAGCATTAGCCGTTGATCGCGCTCTGGTACAGGTCCAGATATACCTGCGCAGAATGATCCCAGCTGAAATCGGTGGTCATGCCGGCAATCTGCATGGCTCTCCATGCCTCCTGGTTATGACGGAACAGGAAGCAGGCGCTCTTGATGACATGCAGCATCTCATGGGCATTGTAATTGCTGAAGGAGAAGCCGGTGCCTTCACCGGTAAACTGGTTGTAAGGAATGACGGTATCCTTCAGTCCGCCGGTCTCACGTACCAGCGGCAGGGTGCCATACCGCATGGCAATCATCTGTGCCAGTCCGCAGGGCTCAAACAGGGACGGCATCAGGAACAGATCGCAGCCTGCATAAATCTTGTTCGCCAGATCGTTGGAGAACATGATGTTGGTGGAAATCTTATCCGGATACTGCCACTTGGCATTGATAAACATCTGCTCATATGCATAGTCGCCGGTACCCAGTACAATCAGACGCACATCCTGCTCCAGAATGTCATTGAGCACGCACTGGATCAGATCCAGACCCTTCTGGCTGGTCAGACGTCCGACCATGCCGATAACCGGGGTCTCATCGTCAGCCTGCAGACCGCACATTGCCAGCAGCTGCTTCCGGTTTTCCTTCTTGTCATCCAGAGTGTTCACGCTGTAATTCTTGAACAGATGGGCATCGGTTTCCGGGTTGTAGGCATCCACATCAATGCCATTGACAATGCCGCTTACCTTGCCCTGATTCCAGCGCAGGACAGCATCCAGATGGAAACCATAGAACGGGGTCTGGATTTCGCCGGCATAGGTGGAGGATACGGTGGTGACCCGGTCTGCACAGACAATGGCAGCCTTCATCATGTTCACATCGCCATCCTGCTGCATGAAGCCATTGTCAAAATGGTAATCATCAATACCCAGCACATAGGACAGGATCTCACGGCCATACTGGCCCTGGAACTGGATGTTGTGGATGGTAAAGACGGTCTTAATGCCTTCATACCAGGGGCGATAGTTGTAGTTCAGGCAGTAATATACCGGAACCAGTGCGCTCTGCCAGTCATTGCAGTTGATGACATCCGGACGGAAGCCAATCTCCGGCAGCATTTCCAGCACGGCACGGGAGAAAAATGCAAAGCGTTCTGCATCATCATATTCGCCATATACCTGATTGCGGGCAAAATAATATTCATTGTCCAGGAAATAGTACTTGACGCCTGCATCCTCATAAACAAAAATGCCGCAATACTGATTGCGCCATGCCAGCTGTACATACAGGCTCTTGATATAGTACATCTTGTCCCGCCATTCTCTGCCGATCTTGCTGTACAGCGGGCAGACGACTGCCACTTCGCAGCCCTTTGCTGCCAGTGCCTTCGGCAGGGAACCTGCCACATCACCCAGGCCGCCGGTCTTAATGAACGGCGCAACCTCGCTGGCTACATATAAAACTTTCATACCTTGGGCCTCCATATCCCTTTCCCCGGGCCTGCGGCTCCGGGGAACTGTGTTTCTTACGAAAAAAACCGGGAGAACGAGATCATCCGTCCTCCCGGCCGATTCCGGATTTATGATTCATCGTTGAATCGTGTCCGAACATTCAGTTTCAAAGCATCAAACGATGGTGTTCTTTGCAATTGCTACCGGATAGGTTGCATGACCCATCATCTTGCGGTTCTCACGGACGGTAACGCCCTTATCGGTAACCACATAGGACAGCTCTACGCCCTCAGAGATAATGCCGCTCTGCATGATGATGGAATCCTTGACAACTGCGCCCTTGGCAATATTGCAGCCGCGGAATATGATGGAATTCTCAACGGTACCCTCGATGCGGGAGCCGTCAGCAATCAGGCTGTCGCTGACCACTGCATCCTCACCATAGTAGGTCGGAGCGGAGTCATGGATCTTGGTCAGGATCGGGCGGTTCTTCAGGAATACCTGATCGCGGATGTCCTTATCCAGCATATCCATGGAAGCGGAGAAGTAGCTCTTGACGTCTTCAATCTTCGCAACATACTTGTCGAATACATATGCCTGAATTGCGTCGCCCCGGTTGAATACATGCTGCATAGCATCCCGCTCAAAGGAGTGCAGGTTATGGGTTACGCAGTCAGACAGCAGATCCAGCAGATACTTGCGCTTCATGATATAGATGCCCAGGCTCTTGTACTTGCACTTGCCGCCTGCGTTGTCGCCATTGCGGATGTCGCTAACTTCATGGCGCGGGGACAGGTTGAGGAACATGTCGAAGGCACCGCCGTCGCCGTTCTTGGTGCAGACGATGGTCACGTCAGCGCCGGACTTCTTGTGCTCACGCATTGCCTCATCCAGCGGAATGTTTGCAATGATGTCTGCGCCGCAGACAACCACATGCTCGCACTTGCTCTTCTGCAGCATATCGCTGACAGAGCCCAGAGCCTCCAGAGAGGTGTGGTAATTCTCGGTTACCAGCGGAGAGGACTTGGGTGCAAATGCATTCGGCGGAAGCATCATCAGACCGCCGCGCTTACGGGACAGATCCCAATCCTTGCCGGAGCCCAGATGATCCATCAGGGACTGATACTTATCTCTCATCAGTACGCCGACCTGATAGCAGCCGGAGTTAACCAGATTGGAGAGCATAAAATCAATAACACGATAGCGGCCGCCGAACGGTACGGAAGCAACCGGACGATGCTCGGACAGCTCGCGCAGATCGTTGTTGCTGTCAAAACCAATGATAATACCCAGTGTGTTTTTCATTTATCTTCACCTCATTCTGCATCCGGAATATCCTGGTCGGGCATTTCCTTGGCTGCCACAACAGCATTCTTGCCAACGGTAATGCCAGGAGCAACAACTGCTACACCCCAGTTATCCTTGACTTCCTCCGGCGTATTGCCAATCTTAGCGCCTGCACAAATGCGTGCATTCTCTGCTACGATGGCATACTTGACCTCTGCACCCTTTTCTACGGTTGCGCCCGGCATGATGATGGAATATTCCACCTTTGCGCCTGCCTCTACGGTAACGTTGGGGAACAGGACAGAATTGGTTACATTGCCTTCGATCTCACAGCCTTCGCTGAGCAGCGAATGCTTGACATCTGCGCTCTTGCCGGTAAAGTGCGGAGGAGCACCGGTGGTACGGCCATAGATGCGCCAGTTGTCGTCCTCCAGGTTCAGACCGGAATTGGGGGACAGCAGATCCATGTTTGCTTCCCACAGGGACTCGATGGTACCAACGTCCTTCCAGTAGCCGTCGAAGCGATAGGTCTGCATGTTCTCGCCCCGTGCCAGCATAGCCGGAATGATGTTCTTACCGAAGTCATTGGAGGATTCCGGATTGTTTTCGTCCTCGATGAGGTACTTGCGCAGCTTGGACCAGGTGAAGATGTAGATACCCATGGAAGCCAAGGTGCTCTTCGGATGTGCCGGCTTCTCCTCGAACTCATAAATCGAGCCGTCCGGATTGCAGTTCATGATACCGAAGCGCTTTGCTTCTTCCAGAGTTACGTTAAGTACAGCGATGGTAGCCGCTGCATTCTTTTCCTTGTGCTGGTCGAGCATCTTGTCATAATCCATCTTGTAGATATGGTCGCCCGACAGAATCAGAACATATTCCGGATCATACTCATCAATGAAGCTGATGTTCTGATAAATTGCATTTGCTGTGCCCTTATACCATTCAGAGCCCTTGCCGCCTTCATACGGAGGCAATGCATAAACGCCGCCATACAGTCTGTCGAGATCCCAGGTCTGGCCATTTGCCAGGTACACATTGAGCACATGGGGCTCATACTGTGTCAGAACGCCAACCGTGTCAATACCGGAATTTACACAGTTGGACAGCGGAAAGTCGATGATACGGTATTTGCCGCCAAAGGGCACCGCAGGCTTTGCAACGTTCTGGGTCAGTACATACAGTCTGCTGCCACGGCCGCCAGCCAGCAGCATTGCAACGCATTCTTTTTTCCTAGACATTCTTTCTGCTCCAATCTTTGTTAGATTTAGAAGGGAGACGTGACCCCCTCTTAACTGAATCTTACATTTCCCACTCTATCAAAACAATGCCCGCACCTCTGTGGGGCAGTGCTTGCCAAAATTTATGGTTCTTCCGGCTGGAAAAACCGTACACTGAACGCCGGTACACGCAGCTTCAG
>CAMBYS010000078.1 GCA_945872165.1 uncultured Clostridia bacterium
CATCCTGACTATTCTGGTTGTCCTCTGCTGTGTTCGACAATTTATGAACGGCGCGTTTGAAAACGTGTTCACCTGTATTCTGTGCCTGCTGCTGTTCTGTATTCCCAATTTCATCAGCAAACGGTTTTCCATCCAGCTGCCGGTTTTCCTGCAGGTTGTCATTATGATTTTCATTTTCTCCGCGGAAATTCTGGGAGAAGTCAATGCCTATTATGTACGCATCCCGATCTGGGATACCATGCTGCATACGGCAAACGGCTTTCTGATGGCAGCCATCGGATTTTCCCTGGTGGATATTTTCAACCGCAGCGAACGGTTTCTGGTCAAGCTGTCTCCGGTGTTCGTCGCCATTGTGGCATTCTGCTTTTCCATGACCATCGGTGTTTTATGGGAATTTTTTGAATTTGGCATGGATATGCTGTTCCATACCGATATGCAGAAAGATTTCTTTGTTTCTGCCATCCATTCGGTGGCATTGAATCCGGAGGGGCACAATGTCCCGGTACATATGCAAGTCCAGTCCCTGCTGGTGAATGGTGAGGACTGGATGGCAGCCTATGGCGGCTATCTGGATATCGGTTTGATTGATACCATGAAGGATTTATTTGTCAACTTCATCGGTGCAGTAGCCTTCTCCATCATCGGCTATATTTACATCAAATATCGCGGACACCGGCAGAGTGTGGCCGCCAAGCTGATTCCCACGGTCATCCGTGCGGATGATGATACCGTAGACCGGTTCGGCAATGCGCTGTCCGAATCCCCGGAGGCGCATATCATCGCAGAAGACAAACAGGAGCAATAAAAAAAACAGAAAGACGGATGAAGTGTATTGGCTTCACCCGTCTTTTTTTCTATGTTGTCAGGAAATGGCTTCCAGCAGCTCGGTCATTGTCCTGTGGTAAACCGGATGGACAAAAAACGGTGCAATCTGCACCATGGGCTGAAGCACAAAGGTACGTTTCGGGATTTCCGGATGGGGAACATTGAGCACGCCGTCGGAATACACCAGATCATCATAAAACAGGATATCCAGATCCAATGTCCGGGGCCCCCAGTGGATGATCCGTTCCCGATTTGCCGCCTGTTCGATGGCATGCAGTGCATCCAGCAGCTCATGAGGCGGCAGCAGGGTCTGTACCCGCAGCACAGCATTGAGGAAATCCTCCTGTTCCACACCGCCATAGGGCTCTGTCACCAGATAATCAGACACCGCTTCCACACGCATGGATGGGTCCTTTCGCAGGGCTTCCACCGCACCATCCAGATAGGCTTTGCGGTCTCCCATATTGGAGCCCAGCGCGATATACGCCGTATGCCATCCCCGTTCGATGCTGACCGAAGCGGTTTTCAGCGGCAGGCCAATGGGCGCCCAGGGCTTTTCAATTTCCAGACGGATGCTGCGTAACAGCGGCAGGGTCTGGAGCAGGCGGGTACACAGCTGTTCCGCTGCGGTTTCCAGCAGCTGGAAGGTATGGCGTGTGAGGAACTCCTGTATCTCCCCGCAAACCGCGCCATAATCCATGGACAGCTGTAAATCATCTGCCAGACCGGCTTTCCGCAGATCCGTACGCAGGTCCGCACTGACAATAAATTTCTGTCCCAGACGGTTTTCCTCCGGGAATACGCCGTGATGGGCAAATACTTCCAGCTGTTTGATATGGATTTCGTCCATTACAGGTCTCCTCCTGCCCGGAGAATGGCTTCCGTCATATCCACTGCACGGCGGTTTGCCCGTACATCATGTACCCGCACAAACATGCAGCCCTTCATCACACCCATAACCGTGGTGGCAAGGGTGCCTTCCTCCCGCTGGTCAGCCGGCAGATCCAATGTTTTGCCGATCATGGACTTGCGGGAAGTCCCCAGCAAAATCGGATATCCCAGCTCATGCAGGATTTCCACACGGTCCATCAGAATCAGGTTATGTTCCAATGTCTTGCCAAAGCCAATGCCCGGGTCAAGGATAATGTTTTCCTCTGCAATGCCTGCCTGTTTTGCCAGACCCACGCATTCCCGCAGATCCTCCAGTACCTCCGGCAGATAATCCTGATACTCTGCCTGTTCCCGGTTGTGCATCAGACAGCAGGGTACCCCTGCCTGTGCAATGACACCTGCCATATCCGGGTCATATTTCAATCCCCAGATATCATTGACCAGGTCAGCACCAGCCGCCAATGCAGCGGTTGCCACCCGGCTTTTATAGGTATCCACAGAAACCGGAATATCAAATTCCCGTTTGACTGCTTCAATCACTGGTACAACTCTGGAAATTTCCTCCTCATCCGACAGCTTGGTATAGCCCGGACGGGCAGATTCACCGCCAATATCCAGAATATCCGCACCATCTGCTATCATCTGCTCCGCATGCTGCAATGCCGCATCCATGCGATTCCATTTTCCGCCATCGGAAAAGGAATCCGGTGTTACATTTAAAATACCCATTACATAGGTTTTTCCGGTTGTCTGAAACTGTTTATTGCCAATTATCATGTTGTATTCCTTTCTGTCAGAGCAGGACCGTATGGTTTCTGCGTTCCTCCGGCCAATAGCAGGTCTCTGCTGCCGGGCAGGCAAAGCACATCCTGCTGGCTTCATCTGCTTCATATAACAGCTGTGTCAGGCTGTCCGGCGCGGCACCGGTCTGATGCCCGCCTATGGCTTCCAGAATTTCTGCCTGTTCCTGAGGTGTAAATGCTGTATCCTGTAAAATATCCTGTGCCATGGCAATTCCTGCCTCTGCATGGGGCTGCCCGGTTGTATACTGTTTGAGTCGTCCCAAATCATGCAATAAAGCTGCAGCATAAATCACATCCCGTGGGTAGGATGCCTTTCGGTCTGCTGCCAGCAGTGCGGCAATCCGTGCCACATCCAGCAAATGGGATAATCCATGGCGGCAGTAAATGCGGTCATGCTCCAGCTGTTCGATTTCCTGCAGACAGCTGCGGTAATACGGATGCTCCAACAGGGTGCGAATCCGTTCCATATGGTGTATCATGCTGTCACCGCCTTCCGCAGTTCCTGCAGCCAGGAAAGGGAGCCAAAGGCCAGAATCGGTCTGTCCCCTGCTGCCTGTTTTGCCAGTTCCCATGCCTGCCGGACACTGTCCGCAGCAATCACATCGGTACAAAAGGCCCGCAGACAGTCTGCCAGCTGTTCCGCCGGCAGTGCCCGGGGATTGTCCGGTGTCACTGTGATGATCCGCCGTGCCATAGGTGCCAGCAGCCGTCCGACTTCGGTAAAATCCTTGTCTGCCAGCACGCCTACCAGTTCTAGGATATCCCCTTCCGGCCATCGGCGCTGTGCTTCTTCCTTCAGCCGTTTTGCAGCATTGGGGTTGTGGGCACCATCCAGTACCAGCACCGGATGGTCACAAATCTGCTCCATCCGTCCGTGCCATTGTACCTGCCGCAGCCCGGTACGAATCGCCTGCTCAGATACATGGAATCCTTCCAGCTGCTGTACGGCAGTAATTGCCGTTGCCGCATTGTCCGCCTGAAACAATCCGGGCATGGAAATGTCCAGCTGATGGTATTCTGCCGTGTCCATGGTAATACCATATGCATCCGCATGGGTGACGGTATGGTTTTCCGGACGCACCACCGTCAGTCTGCTGCCCTGTTCCCGGCAGATTTTGGCGATTTCCCTCTCTACTATGTCACTTTGTCCCTGCAGCACTGCCGGAATACCGGGCTTGATGATGCCGCCCTTTGCCCGGGCAATGGACTCCAGAGAATCCCCCAGAAATTTCATATGATCCATGCCAATGGATGTAATCACGCTGACAGCAGTGGTGGTGAGTACATTGGTAGCATCCTCCCTGCCGCCCATGCCGCATTCCACTACGGCAATATCACAGCCCTGCTGTGCCATCCAGCCAAACGCCAGCACGGTTTCCAATTCAAAAGCAGTGGGAGTCTGCTTCCCTTCTGCCTGCATTCTGTCACAAATGGTCCGCAGCCGTGTCATCCATGCGGCATAATCGGTTTCGGAAATCATTTCTCCATTGACCCTCCAGCATTCCCGCGGATCAAACACAGCCGGAGAAGAATAGGTCCCTACCCGATAGCCTGCCGCCTGCAGGATAGAGGAAATCATCTCCAAGGTGGAACCCTTTCCGTTGGTTCCGGCAATATGGATGACCGGATATCGGTTCTGGGGATCATCCAGCCGCTGTAATACTGCCTTCATAGGCTGCAGTCCCAGCACAATACCTTTTTGGGCTGTCAAACCGGCAATATATGCCCTGGACTGGGTATAATCCATGGATTTCCGCTGAAACGTCAGGAAGGTATAGGGAATCTCCCCGGCAATCTCCCTGCATTCCGTCTGTACATACTGCTCCCGGTCAAATACAGGGAATCGGGTATCCCCCTCAAACCGGTGATGGATTTCGGTCAGATACAGCACATCTGCCAGGGGCAGCGCTTCGGCATACAGCCGTGCACCGCCGCAGATAAACACATCCTGTCCTTCCGCAAGTGCCAATGCCTGTGCCAGACTGGCAGCGGTTTTGCAGTGGGGTGCATCGAACTGCTTCGTACCGGATATGACAATGGTTTCCCGTCCGGGAAGTGGAAATCCGATTTCCTCATAGGTACGTCTGCCCATAATGATGACATGTCCCATTGTCAGGTCACGAAACCGATGCTTTTCCTCCGGGATATCCCATGGAATGCGCCCGTTATTTCCAATAATTTGGTTTTCTGCAAATGCGGCAATCAATGCTAGCATGCTGTTCTCCCCTGTCTGTTTCTGTTCATGTCTTTTAAGCATACCATATTTTCCGTGCTGTGACAAATCCCATCCACAGGTTTTCCGCTATTTCTTTTTGATGGAAAAATCCCATCTGACGCTTTTCCTGATATGAAAAATATGGTATACTGTACCCGCAAATTACTTCAGCAGGCAAACTACAGCTGCTGAAACCTTTTGCCAGAGACCTTTATTGATCCAATCTATTCAAGATCACCGGGCAAATACCGTAAAATGTCTGCTGACAAGGATTCCAAAGCATAAAATCCTTGATTTATTATATTTTAGAAGGAGGAATTTTTTCCCATGAATACCACCGAATGCATACATTCCCGCCGCAGCATCCGTCACTTTGCGGACAAGCCGGTACCGCATGAGGTTCTGGAGGAAGTGATTGCTGACGCAGCTTATGCTCCGTCCTGGAAGAACACCCAGATTTCCCGTTATATCGCTGTAGAAGGCCGCGAAGCCATTGATGCACTGGCAAAGGAATATGCACCGTTTAATGCACGTACCGTTTCCACCGCACCGCTGCTGATTGTCCAGACCTTTATCAAGAACCGTTCGGGTTTTGAGCGTGACGGTTCTTACACCACAGACCGGGGTGAAGGCTGGCAGATGTATGACTGCGGTATCGCTGCACAAACCCTGTGCCTGTCTGCCCACGAGCATGGACTGGGTACCGTTATCATGGGTATTTTCGACCGTCTGGCACTGGAAAAATACCTGAATGTACCGGAGGATCAGGAAATTGCCGCATTGATTGCCGTTGGCTATCCGGCTGAGGAGCCCAAGGCACCCCGCCGCAAGGATGTTGCAACCCTGCTGTCCTACGCGGAATAACAGTAAACAGAATAACAAAACAGGCAAGGTATGACTTTCCCGTCACGCCCTGCCTGTTTTTTGTTGATTCAAAATGTGTATGCTATGGTTTAATAAATCACAACGGTGCTCTTATTGGGCACATACTTGTACAAATAGGTAATATCCGTATCCAGCATACGAACACAGCCTGCCGATACCGGCCAGCCGATGCTTGGGTCCTTTAATCCCTTATAATTCGGATAATACAGACGGGAATGGAATGCATAACCGGTATTCGGATAAAACCGGACAACCGGCTTGCAGGAATAGGTGCTGTGGTTCCATCCGGCTTCACGATAGGTGATATAGGTCACACCGGTGGGTGTCGGCGTGGACAGCTTGCCGGTACCGCAGATAAAGGTCTTGGAAATCTTCCATTTTCCCTTGGAACCGGTAAAGACATAAACCTTCTGGTTTTGTCTGCTGACCCATACCAGATATTTTGTAGAGCTGGAATAGCCCTTGCTGTTCACATACCATTCCTTCAGTCCATCGGAATAATCCACATTATAGTTATGGGTAAAGTCACCGCCATAGGTACTGGTAATGCTGTTGGTAATTCTGGAAGCTGCCACAACACTGGAGGAGCTTTCCCAGGATACCTTTGCCGTATAATTATGGGAGTATCCCGACCATTTTTCTGTACCGGAGGATGTTTTCTTATACGAATGGGTAGTAGCCGCTTCCATAATCGCCTGATAATGCCATGCAGATTTTGCAACATCCGTAAAGGTATACCGGCTGTCCATCTGCTGTTCGGTGGTCTTATCGCCGGTTCGGCCCAGAATATTGTTAAAGATAATCACAGCCTGTGCACGGGTCAGCGTACCCTGGGGACGGAAGGTACCGTCATCAAAACCTGTAATCCATCCCTTTGCCAATGCGGTGGCAATGGCATCATAATAGGGATGATCTGCCGGTATATCCGTAAATGTCACGTTTCCTGCAGTATAGGTGGTCAGCCGGGTTACCATTTCCACAAATTCCACACGTGTCATCACATCGTTGGGACGGAATGCACCGCCGGCTGTAATCAAGCCCTTGGATGCCACAATGGTTACTGCGTTATAGTACCATGCACCACTTTTCACATCGGTAAATGTGCAGGCACAGGTTCCTTTTTTCTGGTCTGCCAGCAGTCCATACAGCAGTGTCACTGCCTGTGCACGGGTCAATGCCCGATTCGGACCGAATTTTTTGCCATCATAACCGGATACATACTGCTTATGTGCCGTAATCAGGCTCGGTGCATACCATGCGGTATATACTGCGGGACCATAAACCGGTGTTTTTGCCGGATTGGCTATGGTTCCATCTGCTGCCATCCAGTGGGTAATGGTTTTGCCGCTCTTATCCTTCCGGGGAACCGTCGGTTTCAGCCCTTCATATACCAGCTGGGTGGTGCTTGTACCGGAATATTTCAGTGTAATCACATAAGAATGGGTATAGCTGTTCCAGGTTTCCGTTCCATCTCCATTGTTCACACCATCATGGTCAATGGTAGCTTCCATAACAGCTGCATAAAACCATGCGGTTTTGGCAACATCCGGGAAGCTGCGCAGATCGGTGGCAGAGGCCAGAACAGCCTTATCTATCTGCCGTCCCAATACCTGATTCAAAACCGTTACTGTCTGAGCACGGGTCAACGATGCATTGGGGCGGAAGGTATGGTCCTCATATCCGCTGATCCAACCCCGTTGTACTGCCGTAGCAATGGCAGGATAAGAACTGCTTGTCGGGCTGACATCGGTAAATTCACAGGTTGCGGTATCATCCACACCTGCCAGCCGAACCACAACTGTCACAAAATCCGCTCTGGAAATTTCCTGATTCGGATTCAGCTTTCCGCCATCACATTCCAGAATGCCCCGTGATGCCAATACGGAAACGGCCTGATAATACCACACGCCGGGCTTTACATCCGTATAGGTATAGGGATATGTACCCATGGACTGATCTGCCAATAAACTGTACAGTATTGAGCTGATCTGTGCCCATGTAAGGCTTTTATTCGGACCAAAGGTTCCATTTGTATAGCCGGTCATATATGCGAAATGATCGGTGCGCAGCGGAACAGGCTCCATAATTTCCGGTTCCTCCGGCTCAGGTTCTATTGGCTCCTCCGGTTCCTCCGGAATCGGATCATTTACCAGCTGTTCTTCCGGCTGTGCTGTCACCGGTTCCCCCATAATGTCCGGATTTTCTGTTTCCGGCACCTGAGGTTCCTGTTCTGTCAGAATCTCTGTGTCCAAAACCCCGGATGTATCGGTTTCAACTGCCATTGCTGACGGCAGCATGGATAACAGCAGCACGCCTGCCAACAGGGCTCCTGTTACACGTTTTTTCCAGTCCATAAGACCAGCTCCCTCCTCTAGGTTTCTTATGTTATATTTTACCTGCCCTCCTGCACGCTGTCAATAAATCGCAACATTTTTGACAAAAAATATCTTTCGGACTGCGGGATTGTCTGACAGATTATATAAAACAAAATAAACTCGATTCATGATAAAAACCCCGACGGATTTGGCGGGTGCTCGTAAGAAAGTAATTCACTCAAAATTACACTTACGGCATCTGTCAGACGGGATTGGAAAAAAGCAGGGGAATCATTCTTTTTCAGAATAATTCCCCTGCTTTCATAATACCTTTTTGGATGTATATTGCAATTTTTCTATGTCATATACGCTTACTGATACACACTCAAATAGGTCGGGATTAAAAATTGCAAGGTTATACCCGCCTGGATTAGTTGTGCTGTTGTATTCAATCCCATCATATTCTTGCGCTCCGTTATGTTCGATACTTTTGATAAAATCAACAATGTATTGCGTGGGGACATAGTCCAATGTACTGTCGCTTCTACGCAAAGATTTGCTCATTTCAGAATTTAACTTTTCAAGATATTGCTTGTTTATTGCGTGGTCAAGGTATTCAAGACCATCAACAAACGGGCTAATCTCCGTTATAGCACGAAGATCCACCACCGTAATATCTTGCTTTAATCGAAATGTGCCGACACTTACAAAATCGAACACACCAGCACGCACTTCATGCAAAGTAGTATCAACATCACTTGCCACATAAAGGCAAGTGATTCCTCTTGCGTTAGCCCTACCTTCCGAACTTTTACCAGCAGGGGGTGCTGACATTTCATTTATTGGATATCCGGTTTGTTCAGAAATTCTTGCACGATAAAATAAATCCCCAGTCTTGTAAGTTTTACGAATAAACGAGCAATATTTTTCCAGAATATCAAAATTTATTAG
>CAMBYS010000079.1 GCA_945872165.1 uncultured Clostridia bacterium
GAGGAAGCACCGAAGGCTGCAGAGGAAGCTCCGGCTGCTGCAGAGGAAGCACCGAAGGCTGAAGAAAAGAAGGCTCCGGCAAAGAAGACCACTACCCGCAAGAAGACGACTACTGCCAAGAAGCCGGCTGCAAAGACCACCCGCAAGAAGGCTGCTGCAAAGACTTCTACCACTGGTACAAAGAAGCGTAGCCGCCGTACCAAGGCACAGATTGAGGCAGATAAGGCTGCTGAAGCTGCAAAGGAAACCAAGTAATTTTTGGCATTACAGCAAAGCTATTCCCCTGATGGCACAAGCTGTCAGGGGATTTTTATTCTCTTTTTTACCGGGAGCGGAAATGTAACCGGTCTGTCATTGCCTTCTGATAGTGTATATGCTACAATGACAGTAAACTATTTTGGGGTTATCTTACGAAAGGGGTGTCTTGTAATGACATGTAATTCTGATGCGCGCAGACAGTATAAAGCAACTGCGCGGGCAGATATCCGAACCAAGTTCTGGCCGACCATGGGGGCTGTGCTGCTGGAGCTGGTACCGATTTTCCTGATTGCCATGATTATGCAGATTGGTATGCGGGGTTTATCGGATAATGCGACACTGGAAGAGCTGCTGCGCATGTACCAGTATCTGGGCATTTACTTCATAGCAATCTTTTTTATCGGTTCGCCCATTGAATTTGGTGCAAAGCATTATTTTGTATCTCTGGCAAGAGGTGAGGCATGCTCGCCGTCCCAGGTGTTTACCTGCTTTACCAGCGGCAAAAAATATCTGACTTCTCTGAAGCTGAGCCTGTGCATCGGCGTTCGTTCGATTGGATGGCTGCTGCTGGAGTATGTGGTAATCTTTGTAGGTGCAATGCTGATGGGCATTATGTTTGATGCATCCACTGTGGCATTGATGCTGTTCCTGATTGTTTATATCGTGCTGGTTGTGATTGTGACCCTGTATGTGGTTGTCAAGGTTCGCCGGTATGACGGTGCATATATCAACATGATTGACACACCGGATGCCAGTGTCTGGCAGGCAGTCAAGGCATGTGCGCCGATCTTTAAGGGACATAACTGGGAACTGCTGGTATTCGACCTGAGCTTTATCCTGTGGCAGCTGGCAAGCGCCATTACCTTCGGCATTGTGGGCATTTATGTAACTGCTTATACAGAAATCGCATTTGTGCATTATTTTGATGATCTGTGCGGCAGAAAGGCAGAGCTGACGCAGCCGTCTATGCGGGACACAGAGCTGTAAGAAGTAAAACAAAAACCGGATGCAAATGCATCCGGTTTTTTCATGCCCAAAGAAGCAAGGAAATCAAAGAGAGAACAAAGCTGGCTGCCATACTGACAGAACTTAGTGCGGCAATCATGGACTGTTTACAGCCGCAGGATAAACCGAAGGGAATGGCCAGCGTAGTAACCGGGCCAATCAGGCACAGACATAAGGTTTGCCGGATGACCAGATCAAAGGGAGTGATGAGGAAAACCACTGCGGCGGTTGCCAGACAAAGGAAATACCGCAGCCCCAGAATCTGTGCCACTTCCCGCAAATCCTCACGGGTTAAATGCCACTCAAAAATCAAACCCAGTGTAAACATGGCAAGGAAGGCATTTCCCTGTCCAAACAATGTACACAAATCAAAAAATTCATCGGGCAGACGGATTCCCGGCAAATACAATACCAGCATAATAAAGTATGCCAAAAACGGAGGAGAATGAAATAAGGTGCGCAGAATATGCCGGATGGAAAGCCTTTGACTGCCACCGGAAACAGAACAGGCAGCAGAATAGGTAATACCTGCACCAAAGGGATTGTTTCCCGCATCAAACATACACAGACAAAGTACAGCAGATGAGGGCAGAAATCCCTGTACAAAGGGCAGGACAAAATTACCAATGTTATAGGAAGGCGTATTCAGCAGATATAACGCACGGGTTTCCCCATCTTTCCGGACAGAATAGATCCATCCGGCGGCCAGAAGCAGCAAATTCATACCAAATCCAATAGCTAACGCAAAGAACAAAGATACATCAATAGAAAAGGTGCGGAAGCCGGAAATCAATGCGGCAGGCATGGTAATATTGATGATAATTTTCATCAAAATCTGACTGTCCTCCTGCTGCAGGATATGTCTTGCCTTCATCAGATAACCAAAAGCAATCATCAGAATGAAGGCCAGAACTTTAAAACATACAGATGCCAAGGTGAATCTGCACCTCCAATCAACGGTCATTTTCATACCATTTCATTGTAACGCGGATGACAGAAGGAGGCAAGGGAGAAAAGCGGAGAAAATTCCTGCTTTTTCTTGCTAAAACAGAAAAGTTTGGTTGTATCAATGACGAAAAGATGCTATAATCAGCATATGAGTTAGTTTCAGGGGTATTTGCTCTACCCCAAAATCATTTGAAAGGGGCAATTTTTTATGCCAGGCAAAATTGTATTGGGTGCCCAGTGGGGCGATGAAGGCAAGGGCAAATATATTGATATCTTTGCTTCCAAGGCTGATGTAGTCGTTCGTTCTCAGGGCGGCAACAATGCAGGCCATACTGTTGTGGTTGGGGATGAGTCCTACAAGTTACAGCTGATTCCGTCCGGTATTCTGTATCCGGATTGTGTAAATATTATCGGACCAGGTGTTGTTGTCAATCCGAAGTCTATTCTGGGTGAAATGGATGGACTGAATGAGCGTGGTATTTCCACTGACAAGCTGTATATTGATGCACGTGCGCATTGTATCCTTCCGTGGCATCTGGAGCTGGATGCACTGAGTGAAAAGGCACGGGGCGGCGATGATATCGGTACCACCAAGAAGGGTATTGGCCCGACTTATATGGACAAGTCCGAGCGTATCGGTGTACGCATGCATGACTTTGTTGATCCGGAGCGCTTTGAAGCGGTTATGACGGAAGCATGTGAGCGCAAGAACAAGGTAATCACCGGTGTTTACGGCGGTGAGCCGATTGACATCAAGGCTGTGTTGGAGGAATACAAGGTATATGCTGACCGTCTGAGAAGCCATGTCAAGGATACCTCTGTTATCACATATAATGCTATCAAGGAAGGCAAGGAAGTATTGTTTGAAGGCGCACAGGGCACTCTGCTTGACTTGGATATGGGTACTTATCCGTATGTTACTTCCTCTCATCCGGTTTCCGGCGGCTGCTGTGTGGGCTCCGGTGTTGGTCCGACTGCCGTTGATGAAATCGTAGGTATCTGCAAGAGCTATACCACCCGTGTAGGCAAGGGTCCGTTCCCGACGGAGCTGTTTGACGAGACTGGCGATTATATCCGCAATGCAGGCGGCGAATTCGGTACAGTTACCGGTCGTCCGAGACGTACCGGCTGGTTTGACGCTGTTATCGCACGTTATGCTGTCCGTGTTAACGGTCTGACTGAAATGGTCATCAACAAGATTGACCCGCTGTGCGGTCTGCCGAAGCTGAAGGTTTGCGTTGCTTATGATTTCAAGGGTGAGCGCATTACCGAGTTCCCGGCTAACTTTGCGGATCTGGAGCACTGCAAGCCGATTTATGAGGAGTTCGACGGCTTTACTGAGGACATCACCAAGTGCAAGAGCTTTGATGAGCTGCCGGTAAATGTTCAGAACTACATCAAGGAGCTGGAAAAGATCATTGGCTGTCCGGTTAAGCTGCTGGGTGTTGGTCCTGGCCGCGATCAGGTGATTGACATTACCAAGTAAATCTATTGCTGAATATGCAGACAGGCAGATGCGCAAGCATCTGCCTGTTTTTTTGTCCTTTAAAGGCAGGAGACAAGGGCGATGGTGCGAAATGTAAGTTTGAGGTATCAATCGTAACTATGGTGCGAAACGTGAGATGCATGGAACTCCCTCCGGCATTTGCTGACGCAAATGCCACCTCCCTCCTCTGAGGGAGGCTTTTTTTCTGAACCCCTTCATTGGTATCTCAGCCGGTAAAAGTATCGGTACCGCTTTAAACTCTCAGCCCTCTCTGTTACTGTTCGGCATTGCATATTGTTTTATTCCTCTTCATGTGGCGTTATGGTATAGGCTACATGAATAAAACACGGAATGCAAGCCGAACTGCGGAAGACCCGGCGGTAACAGGCAGATGGCGATGTACCAGAGGAGATCGCGGTGATTATTGGGGGATTGTAAAGGGGGTAATCCAACCCCCTTTACCGGCAGAGTGGGATTCCTAAGGGAGAGACTCGCCGGTGAGTCTCTTCCTTAGGCATTCAGGACTGGGGAAATCAAAACATCTCAGGATTTCGTCTTTGCCCATACCCCCCAATATAGTATGACTGCTGCTGCCAGCACAATGGGTAAAAATACGATCTGATACAGCTCCTGTGCATCAGCAAATGCCTGATTGCTTCCGGCAAACCATACACAGACAATTCCTGCCAGTACCGCGGATAACCAGATGATTTGCCTGCGGGAAATTCTGCCCACAGCTGCCTGTATACTGCCGGATAAAAACTCCAGCATCAATGCAATGCGAGCTACTGCACAGACAATCAGACTGCCGGAAATCAATACCTCACCCCGCTGGAAGGATTCACCAAATTCCAACACACTGGCAGCGGTATAGGAGGGATACAGCACCAGAGTGGCTCCCTGTACACCCAGCAGACAGATGTTGCGGATATACAACAGACACAACAGCACACCGGCAAGCACACATGCCCGTAATAAACCGTTACGCACCTGGGTGCCTGCCTGGGTGCCAAGCACAGCCGCCGCATAAAATACCTCTCCAAAAGGCACGGAGAGCAGCAGATATACCCGGAATGGAATCCCATTCCAGCCCTGCTCCAGCACCGGGAACAGCTGTGTCCAATCCAACTGCCGCCAGCTGAGCAATAAGGAAATCAGCAACGCAGCAATGACAATCCAGATCACCGGTTCTGCCCATAATGACAGCTTTTGTATACCATTTTGTGCCGTACAGACTGCACATACCAGCACCGCTGCTGCCAACAGCCAGACCGGCCATTCGCCATCGGACACTGTGCGCAGGAAGATGATACTGCTGCATACCGCCATGCACAGAGACCAAAATGCCAGTGCGGATAAAACAAGCAGATATACCACACTGCCCCCATGCCCTAAAACCGTATACGGCAAATCAAACCATCGTACTGCAGGCATGCGTTCTGCGGGCAGACAGTACAATACCGTAAACAATAAGCTGCCAAAACAGGCAAGTATCAGAATGAGCCAGCCGTCCCGTCCATTGACAGCAGACATGGTGAGGGACCAACCACTGAGAATCACCAGCAAGAAACAGGTGACTTGCCGTCCATGTATGGTGTTCATCGGCTGCCTCCTTCCGCACTTTGTACTGCATGACAGGTGACATGGACAGTAACCGGCACGGTCTGCCATGCATCGGTTCCTGCCTGCTTCCAGCTGTCTGCATCCTCCCGCTGCCAGGCTCGACCAAAGCCCAAGGCATCACAGCCTGCCTGCTGCAGGGCAGAAATGACCATACAGCTCTGCTCCTGCAAACAGCGGGCTGCCTGCTGCGCCTGTACATCCATCTCACATGCCACATCTGTCTGAACTATCACAGTGATATGGGGCTTTTTATCGGTTTTTGCGGCAATTTCTGTGCGGATATTGCTCAGCTGATACCGGGTATCCGTGTCATAAATTGCAGCGGTATCTCCATCTGCCAAAAGAATGGAAAGAATCCCGGTTTGCTGTTCATCCAGCCAGCCGTATAAGACATCCCCGGAAAACAGAGCACTGCCGGACAGCACAGCTTGTGTACCCTTCAGAGAAACCGCAGGCAAAACCGGATCTATGCCAGCTGTTTCCATACGGTCTGCCATACGATACAAAGGCATATCCGGGGTCTGGGATTGGCGAATGGCATAGGAGATACTGTCTCCCAGAGCAAAGCCTGCCGGATCTCCACTGGTGGATTCACTGTCCAGCAGACTGGCAGCATCGGTGTTGCGTACCGCACAGAGACGGACTGCCGGACGGACTTCACTGGAATGGGTGAGTGACTGGATGCAATCCCGTATGCCATCCCGCAGCAATGTTTTATCCAGCAGCAAAACCCGGGCATGGCTCCAATACAGCTGTGCATCCAGCCCGGCACCGGTCTGGTCAATGGCCTGGGGAATGCCAGAGGCTTTGCCGGAAACTATGACAGAATCCGGTGAAGCACTGTCCGCACTGGGAATGGCCACTTCTGCCGTCAAAAGATATTGCCCATTTTCCCGTGTGATGGCACCGGCAGTGACAGGGGATAAATCACTGGCATCCTTCCAGCTGCATCCGCCCAACAGCAGGCACAGACCTGTTATAAGCCCGGTAAGCATTCGTTTCATCGGCGCACCTCATTCCATCCGGCAAGGAAACGCTTGTCCGGCTTCATGGCAAACCATGGGAACCGGAACAGCACATCCTGTCCATTGTGTTTTTCTCCGGCGAGAATGTTGGTGAGATAGGGAATGCCAAAGGAGGTCAGACGGCATACATGGGCAAGGATACATGCTAATCCCAGCAAAATTCCATATAACCCCAGAATTGCGGCGCAGATCAGCAGGAAAAACCGCAGCAATAACGTGGCAGTGCGCAGCTTGGGAACAATGAGGGCAGTAACACCGGAAAAGGCAATGACAATGACCATGGGGGCAGAAGCAAACCGGGCTTCTACCGCAGCTTGTCCCAATACCAGACCGCCGACAATGGACAATGCCTGTCCAATGGTTTCCGGTGTGCGGGTTCCCGCTTCTTTTAAAATCTCAAAAATAATCAAAATACCAACGGCTTCGGTAAAGGTAGTAAAAGGCACCCCCTGCCGGGAAGCGGCAATGGAAAACAATAACCGGGTAGGAATCATTTCCTGATGCCAGGTGAGCAAAGCGACATAAATAGCCGGAAGAGTAATAGTCAGGACAAAGCCCAGTACCCGCAGCCAGCGGGTCAGATTGGTATAGAGATAGGAGATATAGTAGTCATCATTCGCCTGAAAAGTCTCCTGCAGGATATGCGGCACTGTCAGAACCACCGGCGTGCCATCCACCACAATGGCAATCCGGCCTTCCAGCAGCTTTGCCGCCACAATATCCGGACGTTCTGTAAAACCAGTGGTAGGGAAGGGGGAAAACCGGTCATCCCGCATAAGCTCACTCAAGTAGTTTGCATCCAGCACCGCATCCAGTTCAATCTGTTTTAACCGCTGCTTGACAGCCTGTAAAACCGTTTGGTCTGCAATGCCATTGATATAACATACACTGACCGTCGTATGGGATACGGAGCCTATCTGGGAAAATTCAAAGCATAAATCCGGTGTGCGCAGCCGCCGGCGGATGAGTGCCAGATTGCCCATAAAGGCTTCAGTAAATCCTTCTCTGGGACCACGCAGGACTTTTTCATTGTCCGGCTCATCCGGACCGCGTTTGGCAAAGCCCTTGGTATTGACTACTGCCGGGCGGCTGTCACCATCCACCAGTACAATGGTATCTCCATATAAGAAGGCAGATACCAGCTTGTCCACCGGCGGGTCAAAGGGACAGTCATCAATGTGTAAGACTTCATCAATGACTGCATCCATGGGCAGAGGAGCCTCTTCCCACAGACTGATAGGCTTGATAATACTTTCATTGATATTGCTGCTTTCTACCATGCCGTCAAAAAAGAACAGAGCAGCCCGCAGGGCAGGAGACCCCCTGCCCTGTACCATACGGCAGATGAAGGTATTGTCATGGGAAAACTGTTCCTTCATCTGTTTGATATTGTCATCCAGATTGGTGGTGAACCGGAACGCAGACAGGTTCAAGGTAAAACCTCCTTGTTTATTGTGACAGATATTCCGCAAGCTTTTTGCCAAAGGCACGGATGGAAACTTCTGCTTCCTCTATGGTATTGGCACTGGTGCCGCATTCCAGAATCATACTGCCGGTGGTTGCCTGTTCATTGAACCGCTGTTTGCGCAGATTGATGGGACGCATAAGGGTGGGATACTCCGCCAAAATACTTTTCTGCAGGTTGACAGCAAAATTCAGATTGCTTTTCCAGTTCGGATGCGTTAATCCACCGGCATTGGTACCCATGACAAACATCAGCTGGGCACAGGTCTGACCATCAATTTCCGACACAACTTTGTATTCCATACCGGATGAAGTGATCATGGAATCCCGATGCAGGTCAATAATGACTTTTATGGAACTGGTTTTCTCCAGCTGTGCCTCAATGATATCCATTGCCCGGTTATAGGACTGGTTATAGCTGGGGACATCAATGATTTCCCGGCAGTGTACCACACCAATGCCCTGCTGCTGCAATACCTCTGTGAGTACATCGCCGATATAAACCACATTGTGTGCCGGGTCTTCCGAACGGCCACCCTTTTGATCTACATAGGCTTCGCTGGCATGGGTATGAAGAATCATGACAGTCGGTTCACTGGCAGATGCATTTTTCGTAATTTTCAGGGGATCCGCCAGCATACCTGCAAGGTCATAGGATAACCCGGACATATTGGAGATATAAATTCCATCCTGTCCGGGATAATCCCCGCTTTTTCCGGTAATGGTCAGCTGTTTGATGGCAGCACCGGAGGCGGTTTTGGTGGGAGCATTGGAGGTATCCACTGCTTTCCGGACATTATCCGGCAGGGCAAACAGGCTTTCAGAAACCAATGTGCCGGTGGCATCGGTATCACAGCTGGTTTCCGCATCTGTCATGGACTGGGGAAGTGCCTGAGCAGAAACAACCTGTTCCACACCCACTGGATTGGGCTGATGTTCAGAGACTGATTCCCAACCCAATGCACCGATTTCCGCAGACAAGGCAGCCTGTACAAACCCGGTATTCCCGGCAATGGATTGCAACAGGGTATCCAATTGTTCCCCACCTCCAAAACAGTCTAGAGCTA
>CAMBYS010000080.1 GCA_945872165.1 uncultured Clostridia bacterium
ATTGACTGCTGCATCCGCTGTAATATCCAACTGATCCATCTGCTCCTGTCCCGCAGAAATGAAAACATCGCAGTCTGCGCCTTCTTCAATCTGTGTTTTCAGTGTGCCGGAGGAATCAAAGTTAAAGGTCAGTGTTACTCTCTCATGCTCTGCTTCATAGGTTTCCTTGATTTCTTCCAGTGTTTCCGTCATGGAAGCTGCAGCAAAAACCACAAGTTCGGTCTGCTCTGTTTCTGTCGGAGCAGAGCCCTTGTCTGCCGTTGTGGTGTTGCTGCTGCCGCAACCAGCCAGACCGGCAGTCATGGAAAGCACCAGCAGAGCTGCAATTGTCGATTTTGTCAGATGTTTCATGTGTCTTTTTGCCCTTTCTGAAATCAAATTTATACTCGTGCGCAGTCGTGTACCGTACCGCGCAAAAGTCCGAGTCCATGTGGGATGGTGTCCAAAAACACATCCATACTTTCCATGCATGCTTTGGGACTGCCGGGAAGGTTGATAATCAGGGTTTTCCCACGAATCACGGAAACCGCCCGGGACAGCATGGCACGTTTTGTAATCTGCATGGAAGCAGCGCGAATGGCTTCTGCGATGCCGGGAACATGACGCTGCGCCACAGCAAGCGTTGCCTCCGGTGTGATATCCCTCTGGGAGAATCCGGTGCCTCCTGTCGTGAGAATCAGATCCGGCTGACGCTGGTCACACAGCCGAATCAGTTCCCGTTCCAGCCTTGCCTGGTCATCCGGCAGCAATAGCTGTTCGATCACATCATATCCATTTTGTTCCAGCCGTTCCACAATAGCCGGACCACTTTTATCCTTCCGCTGTCCTGCCGCACCCTGATCGCTCAGGGTAATGACAGCTGCCTGCCATGGCATCGGAGTCTGCCGCTGTTCGATATCCATGACATCGCCCACAGCAATTGTACCGCCCTGCAGAACTCTGGCAAATACACCTTCCCGGGGCATGATACAGTCACCGGTCTGGTGATAGATCGCACAGTGGGTGTGGCATTCCTTGCCAATCTGGGTCATTTCCAGCAGTACCTCTCCACAGCGCAGCAGGGTGCCTACCGGCAGACTGCGGAAATCTATGCCGCTGACAATCAGGTTCTCGCCAAAGGCTCCCGGTGTAACCGTTATGCCTTTTTCCTGAAATGCATCTATTTTTTCCTGCTGCAGCAGGCTGACCTGTCGGTGCCAGTTCCCGGCATGTGCATCCCCTGCCACACCGTGATCCGGCTCAAACCGTGCGGCGGAAACCGGTTCTTTTCGGGTTCCCCGCTGTTTGCTGATGCAGATTGCCGTTACAATTCCCATTTCTTATCCTCCAATTCGATTCATGGTTTGCTGTTCCGCCTGCGCTGTTTGTTCGGCAAAGCAATGCTGCCGGGGTTTTGCATAGATGCACTCACGCAGGGCAGAGCGCAATGTTTCATCTGATGCGCCGGAACGCAGCAGGGTGCGCAGATCGGTATGCTGTCCATAACTCAGGCATGGTTTGAGCTGTCCTGTACTGGTCAGCCGGATGCGATTGCAGGTACTGCAGAAAGGATTGGACAGAGACGCAATCATACCAATGCGTCCTGTCAGCTTTTTACTCCGATAATACCGTGCGGGACTGTTCTGTTCCCTTTCTTCTGCCGGCTGCAAATCCGGCCATTGCTTGCTTAATTGCTGCAAAACAACCTGTGCGGTGTTACAGTCACTGGTTTTTCCCTGTCCAATGGGCATCTGTTCAATAAATCGGACATCCACCGGCAAATGCTCTGCCAGTGCGGCAAGTTGTGTCCATTCCTCCCGTGTTTCCTGCAGAAGAACAGCATTTACCTTTGTTTTGAGTCCAACTTTGATGCATTTTTCCAGTACATCCGGCCAATTCGGCATATTGCCATCATAGCCGGTAATCCTGCACCAGTCTGCCTCCTGTAAGGTATCTATGCTGATGTTCACTGCATCCAGCCCAGCCTCACACAGCTCCGGCAAAGCCTGTTCCAACAGCGTGCCATTGGTGGTCATAGCTACCGTCTGGATTCCCTTGATCTGTTTCAGCATAGCAATCAGCTGTGGGCAATCCTTCCGTACCAGCGGTTCGCCTCCGGTAATCCGAATTTTTGTAATCCCCAGTAAAGCTGCCTGTGCTGCAATTCGTGTAATTTCCTCATAGCGCAAAATATCCCTGTGGCACAGCGGTTCCGGCTGCTGCGGCATACAATAAAAGCAGCGCAGATTGCACCGGTCTGTAATGGAAACGCGCAGATAATTGATGTTTCTGCCGAACTGATCTGTCATGTCGCCGTGTCCTCAATGGATTCAAACTGGAAATCGCCGCTTCGTCCCCCATGCTTTTCCAACAGATGAACCGATTCAATTTTCATACGCTTATCCAGTGCCTTCAGCATATCATAAATGGTGAGCAGTGCTATACTGCAGCCGGTTAAGGCTTCCATCTCTACCCCGGTCTTGCCATCACATGCAACCCGGCACACCGCTTCAATCTGACACACCTCCGGCAAAAGCTGAAAGGTAACCGTACAATGGGTCAGGTTAAGGCGATGACACAGTGGAATCAAATCAGATGTGCGTTTTGCCGCCATAATGCCGGCAATCTGCGCAACGCCCAGCACATCTCCCTTTTTTGCAGAGCCATCCCGCACCGCTGCAAATGCCGTGCCATTCATGGAAATATATCCATGAGCCACAGCTGTGCGGTGGGTAATCTGTTTTCCCCCCACATCTACCATGACAGCATTGCCTTCCGCATCTATATGGGTCAGGTTTTCTTTCTGTTCCATTGTTATACTCCCTTGCCAAAGCCGCAGTTCGGAAAATGACAAACCGGACAGTTCAGACATAGTCCGCCGTTACCCAGTCCCGACAGCCAGTCCGCCGTTACCGGAACATCTGCCAGCAACCGCGGCAGAACCAGATCAAATATCGTTCGCTTGGCATACATCACACACCCCGGTAAACCGCAGACCGGTCTTCCATCCGGCATATAAGATGCGAGAAACATGGCTCCCGGCAGCACCGGTGCACCATAGGAAACGATTGCTGCACCGGTATTGCGAATGGCCAAGGGTGTCCGGTCATCCGGGTCCACACTCATGCCGCCGGTACAGAATATCATCTCACAGCCCTGTGCCAGCATCGCCTGAATGGCTGCCGTAATGGCTTCCGGGTCATCTCCCGGACAGGCATGTGCGGTCATCTCACAGCCGTATTCCTGCAGCTTTTCCACAATGACATCGGTAAAGGTATCCTCAATCAGGCCCTTTGCAATTTCGCTGCCGGTTGTCACCACGCCATATCCTTTGCGTTTCAGCGGCAGCAGCCGGATCAGCGGCTGGTTTCCTGCCACTTGTCGGGCACACTCCATTTTCTCTTTTTCAATTACCAGCGGAATCACACGCATACCGCACAGCTTGGCTCCCTTTTTTACCACAAAACCAGAGGGCTGTGTGGCAATCATCATTTCTCCCAGGCTGTTTACTGCACGCAGCCGCTGCAAATCAATCAGCAACAGGCCATCGGTGTCCGCAATCAATTCAATTTTGCCTTCCTTTGCTTCAGACGCATGCATATGCTCTCCCTGGCAGATGCTGCGCAGGATTTCTGCCGCATCATTTTCATGCAGCATGGATTCATTGTTTTCCCAGATATATACATGCTCCTTGCCTACACGCAGCAAAACAGGAATATCCTCTTCCCGGATGATATGTCCCTTGCGGAACACGGCATCTTTTGTGACACCTTTGATGATCTGTGTAATATCATGGCACAGCACCTGTCCCACGGCATCCTCTGTTTTCATCAGCTTCATATTGATTCTCCTTTTTCCTCATCGTTTGCTGTCTGCTCCACAGGGAAAAAGCGGGAAAGCTGCTGCTCCGCATATGCCCTGACACATGTTTCATAGGCAATAAACTGGTCGAGCAGGTATGCACCTGCTGGCGTCAATGTGGCGCTTCCGCCGCCGGTACCGCCTCGGGTACGCTCCACCAACGTTGTCTGCAGGGCAGCTTCCATATGGCGTATCATATGCCTTCCTTTGGAATAGGAAAGTCCCATGTCCGTGCAGGATTGCTGTACAGAACCTGTACGGCGAATGCCTTCCAGTAAATCCCTTGTCCCCGGTCCAAAAAACCGATCCTGCTGTGCACACAGCCGCACCTTTGGGTCTGCACGCAGCAGCGCATTGAAATGGTATGGATTGTTCATACACATCCTCCGGTTTGATTCCATGTTCTCTGCTACCGAATGTTTTTTATAAAACACTCGCCTTGAAAATAAGAACCCGCATCCATAAAAGAATACGAGTTCTCATGTAGTCACTTCTTTATGCTCTTAGTTTACCGGAAATCCGTTGGTTTGTCAACCGCATCCGGTTGATTTGCTCCAGGCAGCACATCCATATCCCATCGTTCTTCCTCCGGGATTTCAAACCAGAAAACCTGTTCCGGATGACGTTTCATAATGCTGCGCCCACCTACATCTCCGGTCAGCTGAAGCAGCACCTGCTGCCAGCTGCGATGAAACAGGGTTGGATTTCCCGGTTTTCCCGCTGATATGACGGAAGCCATGGATGTTCCACTGTGAATCGCTGCCTCAAGGAACCGGAAAACAGTTTCTGCACGCAGATAGGGTTGATCTGCGGTAAAAAATGCCATCCACTCCGCATCTGCGGCAGCCTGTACGCCATAACGAACCGAAGCCGCAATGCCTTCCACGGCATCCGGATTGTGCACCGCCTGTGCGCCCAACTTGCAGGCCTGCGTCTCAATTTCCTCGTATTGGCTGACAACAACAACACGAATTTCCTGCCCGTCGATTCGCCGCTTGGAAAGCTGCCGTAGCATGTCCAGTGCATGCAGATATAATGGCGTTCCATTCAGTTCATACAGCAGCTTATTGGAGCCGAACCGCCTTCCAAAACCGGAAGCCAGCAGCACGCAGCAAATCACGCCTGGACTTCCTCCTGCTTTTTCTGCTGGATGCCGCGCCATACCTTCTCCGCCGTGATCGGCAGCTCATGATGCATCACACCGGTTGCATTGAAAATAGCGTGGGCAATTGCCGGAGACGGGGTATTGATGACAATTTCACCGATACTCTTTGCGCCGAATGGACCGGTTGGTTCATAGCTTTCCCTGAAATCCACTTCAATTTCCGGAATATCCATACGGGTCGGGATTTTATACTGCAGGAAGTTTCTCATGCGGTTCACGCCCTCGTCCGTATAGCTCTGTCCTTCATACAATGCCATACCAAGACCCTGCATCAGACCGCCTTCTGTCTGTACACGTGCCAGATTCGGATTGACAACCGTGCCGCAGTCCACACAGGTGGTATACTTGATCGGTACAACCTTTCCGGTCTCCGGATCCAGATCAATTTCTGCCATGCCAACCATGTAAGGCGGTGGCGAAACCGGGCTGTTGCCGCCGGCTGTGACACTCAGCCAGCCGTCTGAGCCGCCCTGCAGCTGGTTTGCCAAATCCTTCAGTGTCATGCTGGCACCAGTACGAACACAAGTCAGTACCTTTCCGTCAAATTCTACTTCATCCTTCTGACATTCCAGTATTTTTGCTGCCTGTTCTGTGATGTTGAGACGCAGCTGCTCCGCCGCTTTGACAACAGCGTTGCCGGTCAGATAGGTAGTCGAAGATGCATAGGAACCGGAATCATAGGGGGATACGTCGGTATCCACGCCATAGGCGACAATGTCATCCACATCGCATTCCAGTACATCTGCTGCCATCTGTGCCAGAATGGTGTCACTTCCTGTGCCCATATCTGTACTGCCTACCAGCAGGCTGTAAAAACCGTCATCATTCATCTTGATGGTGACATTTGCTTCATCAATATAGTTGATACAGCTGCCCTGCATGGCCATGGCAACGCCAACACTGCGGATGTGGCCATTTGGCAATACCTTCGCCGGGAATTTGTTGTCCCAGTCCATCATTTCCTTGCAGCGTGCCATGCACTGATCCAGTGCGCAGGCATTGGCGGTTTCATTGTTGTAGGCGGTCATGAGGTCGCCCTCATGCAGCATGTTCATTTCCCGGATTTTTGTCGGGTCGATGCCCAGCCGTGCTGCCATCAGATTGACGGTATTTTCCAAAGCAAAAATACCCTGTGGTGCGCCATATCCCCGATAGGCTCCCGCACTGGGATGATTGCTGTAAACGGTATCTGCCACAAACCGGAAGGCTTCATATTTGCCGCCATAAAGCGGAATGGATTTATGTCCTGCCAGACCGATAGTCGTAGGACCATGTTCTCCATATGCACCGGTATTGGACAATACGTGCATTTCAATCGCCCGGATGGTACCGTCCTTCATAGCGCCCAGCTTTACCTGCACGCGCATTTCATGACGGGCACTGCCTGCAATCATGGTTTCTTCACGGGTATAGTAGATTTTACTCGGCTTGCCGGTGAGCCAGGTGACAACAGCCGGGAACCGTTCCACCACCGCAGTCTGCTTGGCGCCAAAGCCGCCGCCGATACGGGGTTTGATGACACGAATCTTGCTTTTCGGGATTCCCAATGCGGTTGCCATATTTCTGCGCACATGGAAGGGAATCTGTGTGGCGCTTTGAATGACCAGTCTGCCAAAGGTATCCATCCAGCAGTTTGCGGTAAAGGGTTCCATCATCGCCTGCTGATCTTCAATCGTATGATAGGATTCCTCCAATACCTCATCGCATTCCGCAAAAATCGCGTCCACATCCCCCACATGAATATCCTCATGATAGACGGAATTGCGCTTGTTGTCGCCATGGCTCCAATCGCTCTCCGTCCAGTCCTCCTCCGGATGGATGAGAATTTCATTGTCCAGTGATTCCCGGTAGTCCAGAATGGCAGGCAGGATATCATATTCTACTTTAATCAGTTTGAGAGCCTTATTGGCGGCTTTTTCAGTATCTGCCGCAACAATTGCTACTTCATCACCGACAAAACGCAGATGGCGGTCCAGAATATAACGGTCATAGGGCGAAGCCTCCAGATAGGTCTGTCCTGCCTGGGTAAAGCGGTGCTGAGGGACATCCTTGTAGGTCAGTACACATTCCACACCCGGCACCAGCTTTGCTTTGGAGGTATCAATGCTCCGAATCATGGCATGGGCATGGGGCGAACGAAGCAGTTTAATCACCAGGCAGTTTTCCGGTGCCAGATCCTCTGCATACACCGGTTTTCCGGTTACCAGTGCTTCTGCGTCCTTTTTGACAATCGGTGCGCCAACATTTTTTCCCGGTTCTCTGGAATGTGGTCTTCTCTTTGTGCCGCCTCCTTTTTGCTGTCCAGCCATTTATGAATGGCACGCATATGGCTTGCATATCCGGAGCACCGGCACAAATTGCCGGCAAGATACTCCAGAATTTCCTCATCCGTGGGATTGTCCAATTCACGCTTCATTGCCAGTACATTCATAATAAATCCCGGATTGCAGAACCCGCACTGCTCGCCGCCTTCCCTGGCAAGGAACATACCAAATTCCTTTGCTTCCTCCTGCAGGCCTTCCAATGTGGTGACCTCATGTCCATCTGCCCGTGCAGCCAGCACATTGCAGCTGAGTACCGGCTTGCCATCCAGCCATACCGTACATAAGCCGCAATTGGAGGTTTCACAGCCCCGCTTGACACTTTTGCAATAATGCGCACGGCAAAAATCCAGCAGCAGCATATCCGGATCAATGTTATCTACAATCCATTTCCCATTCAGTTTCACTTTGATTTCCATGGGTTCATCTCCTCTCCAGTTCCTCTGCTGCCCGGCGAATCAATACACCGGCAAGCATGGTTCTGTATTCTGCCGATGCCCGCAGATTATCTCCATAAGGCAGGGCCTGTGCTTTTTCAATCAGCTGATCCACCTGCTCTGCTGTGACTGCCATGGCCCGTGTAGGACGTGCGCCGACAGCAGCACAATAGCTGCTATCCAGACGGCTGACCGCGACAGCCCGAACCGGGAAATCTGTTTCCGTATTGCGGAAGGACTGATATGCTGCCTGCCGTCCGGTTTTATGGATATGCACAGCGGTCAGAATGCTGTTGTCCGGCTTCATGTGGCAAAATTCCGCAATCGGAACCTGTACGGTCTGATCGCCGCCCTGATACAGCTCCACGGTACAGTCCAATGCCAGCAGCAGCGTCAATGGATCGGAAAAGCCTGCCCGGAGCCATACGGAACCGCCGATGGTGGCACAGTTGCGGAACTGTACCCCGACGATATGCCGCACGCTCTCCCGTACTGCACCATGAAAATATTGTTCCAGACCTTCATGGGTTTCAAACTGGCGCAGTGTCACCATCGCACCGATGATAAACGCATCATCAGTCTCTTCAATCTGATCCAGCCCCAGTCCGCTCAGGTCAATGGCAGTGGAAACATTCCCGCTGCTCATTTTCATCCATCCCATGCCGCCTAAGACCCGGTTCGGGCGTTTCTGATTGGCATTCCATGCTTCTTCCAGCGATGCCGCTTTCAGATACTTCTGAATCGTAATCATTGACACGTCACTCCTTTATCTCCAATTCCTGTTTCATGTTTTTTCTCTCTTTATCTGATGCAAATGGAGGATAGCTTCCAGTACGCCGCCGCCAATGGCTCTCGCCTTGTCACTCACTGTCTGGCAGTGTTCCGGCGCACAGCGCGGGTCCACATCCCCTGATTTCATTCCTTTGGTAACCGGTACGCCGCTCTGCAGCAGCCCACGAACCACGCCCGGAATCTGGCTGCGCATGGGTGTGCCATCC
>CAMBYS010000081.1 GCA_945872165.1 uncultured Clostridia bacterium
GCGCATAAATGCCCAGTTACCAATGGAAGTCAGAGACTCCGGCAGATAGGCATACTGCAGATGTGAACATCTGTTAAATGCCCGGGCGCCAAGGAAAGCCAGGGAACCGGGCAGATAGATTTCCCTCAGACTGCTGCAGTCCTGAAATGCTGACTGACCAATGGAAGTCAGGGAGTCCGGAAGTTGAATTTCCTGCAGATTTATGCAGCGCTGAAATGCTGACTGACCGATGGAAGTCAAAGACTCCGGCAGATGAATTTTTTTCAGATTGGTACAGTTTTTAAATGCTTCATTGCCAATGATTCTGATAGAATCTGGAATATAAACAGTTTTGAATGGCTTTTCCGAAAAAGCTTTATCGAGGATTGCTGTGCCAATATTTGATACGATATAATCCGCTTGCTGCGGTGTCAGCTCAGCTGTTTTGTCAGCAGACACTTCCTGCACCGGAGGCGGGACAGCTTTCCGTACAGATGCAGCGGATTGTACCGGTGTCTGCACGGGATTCTGAGTAGATACAGCAGATTGTACCGGTGTCTGCACGGGATTCTGGGTAGATGCAGCGGATTGTGCTGATACCTGCACGGGAGGTGATTGCAGCTGCTTTTGTAGCTCGTCAACCCTCTGTTTTAGCTCCGGCAGTTCCTGTATGGCAGAAGTCAACGCCAAGTTTTGTTTTTGCAGCTCTGCGACAGCTTGCTTTAATTCCGCAATCTCCTGTACGGTATGCTCCAGCTGTTCCTGCAGTTTTTGCTGATTGTTCCACTGATTGCGGCGGGGCGTGATTTCCTCCGACATCCAGGACGCATACTGTATTTCAGACAGGAATTTGGGCGGACGGAGGGGAAACCCGCAGGTGCGGCAGATGCCGGCTTGCGCTGCTTGCTTCGTTTGGCAGATGATGCATGTATTCATGTTCAAAACCCCTCCGTTTTTTCCATAGATTTGGTGTTATTATATCACAGGACAGCCTCAGGGACAATGACTCAGTCAGCGGGATGCAGGAAAGAAAAAAGCCCCCGAAGCGTTCGCTTCGGGGGAGGGTGCCTGTTGTGTTACTCTTTGCTCTCCGGCAGGCTGCGGAGGTATTCATTGATGCTCAGACCGGCAATGGCGCCGTCAGATACCGCCTTGGAAATCTGCAGAATGCCGCCGATGCAGTCACCTGCCGCAAACAGACCAGGGACATTGGTCTGATAATTGCGGTCTACCCTGATATTTTCACCGTCCATAATCGCACCGATACGGATGGCAAAATCCGAACCGGAAGCAATGCCCTGGGCAAGGAAAGCACCTTCTATCGGGTAATCCTCATGCTCGGTACGGATGCCGCCCAGCATACCCAGGTCATTCGCATACAGCTCCGTGATCCGCTCGGTAACAATCGGAAGATTTTTGGGGAAACGATCGGTGGTAATGGTTTCACCATTGGTGAACAGGGTCAGGTTATCCGTGAGCTGGCGCAGATGGCTCAGCTCTGCCACTGCATGGTCACCGCTGCCGATAACGGCAAGAGCACGGTTCCGCATCAGGAAGCCGTCACACTGCGCGCACTGGCTGACACCACGGCCGAGAAATTCCTGTGCATTAAAATTCTTGGGCAGATTCCGGCTTTTGCCGGTTGCCAGAAGAATGGTACGGGCGCTGGCAATGCGTCCGGCAGCAGTGCTGACACGGAAGCCATTGGTTTCACGGACAGAAACCACCTCATCACTGATGACCTCAATGCCAAGGCGTTCCACCTGTGCCAGACCCCGGCGGAACAGCTCGTCGCCACTGATCGGCTGCTCCAGTCCGAAATAATTTTCAATCCGATGGCTCTGACCCAGTGCACCGGAATCCCTGCCGATGACCAGCGGCGTAAAGCCTGCACGGCGGACATACAGTGCTGCTGACAGTCCTGCCGGGCCTTTGCCAATAATAATACAATCCTTCATAACTTTTAACTATCTCCTTGTGCCGGTGGGGGAATGCGAATGGTCATCAGCGAATCTGTTCCGGCAGACGGATGCTGATTTCTCCTGCGAGCATAACAGACTGCTGTCCGTTCTGTTCGATGATGAGATGACCGCTGGAATTGATTGCTACTGCGGTTGCGGCTTCCCGGACACCGTTACGAATGACGGTAATGGGTTCGCCCAGAAAATGGATAAAGGAACGATACCGGTTCATCAGGGCTTCTGTATTGCCGGATACAATCAAATCAAGACAGGTTTCCATATGGTTGAAGAATGCGGCAACCAATGCGTTCCGGCGCACCGGATGGGGAGAAAAATCCTCCAGACAGCCTGCAATATCACGGATTTCCTCCGGCAGACCGCCTTCCGGCTGGCGGACATTGATGCCCACACCTACAATAGCATAGGAAAGCTGACCGGTTTCCGCTTCCATAGCAGCTTCGGTTAGGATGCCGCACAGCTTTTTACCGTTTTTCAGCACATCATTGACCCATTTGATATCCGGCTCAAAGCCGGCAGTTTCCTGAATGGCTTCACACAGGGCAACTGCCGCACCTACGGTAATCATATTGACCCGTTCCAGCGGCAGCGTAGGATGCAGCAGGATGCTGATATACACACCGCTGCCGGAAGGGGACAGAAAGGTACGTCCCAGGCGTCCGCGTCCGGCAGTCTGACAGTCTGCCACAGCGGCATAGCCATCCGGCAGGCTGGCAGCCCGTTCCTTTAAATAGGTATTCGTTGAGTTGACAGTGGAAAGCACGCACAGACTGCGTGCCATACGATTCGTTTTCAGTTCCATGGCAATGCCTGCTTCAGACAGGGCATCACTGGATTCCGCCAGACGGTAGCCTTCACCGGATATGGATTCAATGGGAAAGCCCATCTCACGCAGAGAAGCAATCGCCTTCCATATCGCTGTGCGTGAGACACCAAGCTCACGGGCCAGGGTACCGCCGGAAACCAGCGTACCACGGTGCTGCTCCAGTGCACGCAGAACATCATCACGAACCATGCAATCAATCCTTCTTTCTGATTTTACCAATCAATCCATATTGTAATACAGATTTGAATACAGTACAATAGTTTTTGTCAGTTAAACAGGAAAATTCACGAAGATATCATTGGAAAGAGGGAAGAAAATGGCAAAAATCAGCGACAGTATCCATGCCATCGCACAGACCCAGGAGGAACGGATTCTGCTGGCACAGATTGCACGAAAAGCGGAAACCACAGCAGAGAAAGGATACCTGACCTGTACCAGATTTCTCGACATGCATGAGCATGCCATGGCAGCCCGGCTGCTGCGGGAGCTGGGAGGAAAGGCACAGTTCTGGGGCGGATATGACCATGCGGAACGGCAGATTTTATTTTTCCTGCCGGATTGGATGGAAACCCTGCCGCAGGAGGGAGAGGATTGTCCCATGACAGTCATCCGTTGTCTGCAGCATAAAGGAGATAACCTGACCCATCGGGATTATCTCGGCTCGCTCATGGGTCTGGGTCTGCGGCGGGATGGCATTGGAGATATTCTGGTGGGGGATCATGGTGCAGATATCCTTGTCCTGAAGGAAATTGCACCGTATCTGCTGACCCAGTATACCAAGGCAGGACGGAAGAGTCTGCAGGTAGAGGAAATTTCACTGGATCAGCTGATGGTACCGGAGGAAAAGGTCCGTATGCTCCGGGATACCGTGGCATCCATGCGGCTGGATGCGATTACCGCCTCCCTGTTCCGGCTGTCCCGGGCAAAAGCAGCAGATGCCATCCGCAGCGGAAAGGTATTTGTCAATCAGCAGGAATGCCTGCGGCCGGATAAAGAGGTGCAGGAAAAGGATCGCATTACCCTGCGGGGCACCGGCAGAGGCGAGGTAGATGAAATGTTAGGAGAAAGTAAAAAAGGAAGGATTGTTGTTTCATTGAAGCGGTTTGGATAAGACATCGAATTTGCATGGATTTGTCGGTTTTGCTCGGACAAAAGAGCAGAACCGGCTTTGTTTTTTCGGCACAATCGGCAGAAGGAATGGACTACAATAAAACACACGCAGGAGGTGGGCCCCATGCGTGTGATATATCTGGATGTCCTGCTGGCATTGAATTTCGGTATGGATTACTGCATCCTGCGTGCAGCAGCAGCCCTCAGCGGAAAACCGGTACCGTTTTTACGGCTGTGTGCGGCGGCAGGAGTGGGTGCCGTCTATGCCGCAGGCTGCATCGTGTTTCCATCGCTGTGTGCCGGTGTGCTGCGGATTGCCGTGTGTGCGGGTATGTCAGCCCTTGCCTTTTCCGTTCATTCCATCCGGCAGCTGGTGCGCAAAACCCTGCTGGTACTGCTCACTGCCTTTGTCTTTGGCGGCTGTGTTTTCGCGCTGGAACAGCTCAGCGGTACCAGCCTGTCACAGGATGGCGTGCTGGTTGTGCCGGTATCCCGCAAAATTCTGTTGGTTTCTGGGGCACTGGCCTATGGATTGAGCGGTATTGTATTCCGCAATCAGGCAAAGGAAAAACGGCCCTATGGGGAAACGGTCCGGCTGGCCTGCTTTGGCACGATACAGGAGGTATATCTGCTGGTAGACAGCGGCAATACCCTGCGGGACCCCATGACCGGTCGCCCGGTGCTCATTCTGACCCGCACGGCAGCGGCACGGATTTTACCGGAGGAGGTGCAGTTTTTACCGCTGCTGCTGGGAACCGGCAATGCGGCACAGCTGGTACAGCGGGCACAACAGGCGGGAATCGGAGGCTGGACACTGGTTTCCTTTCAGAGCGTGGGAGGAGGTGGTATGATGCCGTGTTTCCATCCGGATGCGGTGACACGGGAGGATGGAGCGGCATATGACAGTATGGTTGCCATTTCCGGTGCAGGGGATATCTGCTCCGGGGACTATGACGGGTTGATTGAACCGTGAAAGGAGTGTGGAGCATGCCGCGTTTATGGCAGAAAATCCGCCGGTGGCTGTGCAGGATCGGGCTGCTGCCGGAACAGGAAGGTATTTTTTACATTGGCAGTTCCGTTGTGCTGCCGCCGCCGCTGCAGGCACAGGAGGAGGCTGAAGCCATTGCAGGCTGCCAGAAGGGGGATCTTTCCTGCCGGAACCGGCTGATTGAACACAATTTACGGCTGGTGGTGTATATCGCCAGAAAATTTGAGAACACCGGGATCAATATGGAGGATCTGATCTCCATTGGTACCATTGGATTGATTAAGGCAATTGAAACGTACAATACGGACAAAAAGACCAAGCTGGCTACCTATGCTTCCCGCTGTATTGAAAATGAAATTCTCATGCATCTGCGCAAAGTATCCAGCCAGAAAACCGAGGTTTCCTTTGATGAGCCGCTGAGTACCGACTGGGATGGCAATGAGCTGCTGCTGTCGGATATTCTGGGGACAGAACCGGACTGTGTGATCCGTCCGGTGGAGGATGATGTGGACCGGCAGCTGCTCCGCAGGGCATTGCAGCGGCTGCCGGAACGGGAAAAAACCATTATTTCCATGCGATTTGGTCTGTCCGATGGAGAGGAGCACACACAAAAGGAGGTGGCGGATTTACTGGGTATTTCCCAGTCCTATATCTCCCGATTGGAAAAACGCATCATCAAACGGATGAAAAAGGACATGATGCGATGGGTATGAAAAAAGCCCGGACGGGATTCCCGTCCGGGCAAAGGAAAATCAGGAAGTGACAAGATGGGAGGCAAGTTGCTGGGCGATAGCGGGTAGTTCTCCCAGACCGCGGCAGATGGTATGGGTAGAGAAGCCGGAGGCCTCCAATCGGCTTTTCCACGAATGTTCATCCGAACCGGACAGGTCATTGCGGGCATGGTCTCCGGCAACAATCATAAAGGGCATCAGCATGACATGCCGGATTCCTTCCGCCTGCAGCCGGGGGACAATGGTGTCCAGGGTAGGATAGCCGTCAACCGTTCCCACATATACCTGGGAATAACCTTCGGTACGGAAGATATGCTCCAGCTGGCAGTAAGCGGCATTGGCAAAATGCACAGTGCCATGGCCCATCAGCACAAGGGCTTCATCCGGCGCACGGGGCGGAATGCTGTCCATGACGGCATGGACACAGGCGAGATAATCCGCCAGTTCCCACAGCAGCGGCTTTGCCATATGCACCTGGGGGAAGGCTGCCGCCTCTGCACACAGGTGTTCATATTCGATGCCCGGAATCACATGGGTGCAGATACATTGAATGTCATCAAAGCCCTGTTCCACAAGCCGGGCAAACAGGGAAGTGGGATCCGGGATTTCGATGCCATCCCGCTGCCGAAGTTTTTTCCGGATAAAACGGGAGGTAAAGGCCCGGTATACCTGCTGTCCGCAGCGGTCTGCCACTGCCTGTTCGATGCCTTCAATGGCCCCCATGGCTTCGGGAACCGAGGTGCCGAAGCTGACAACCACAACTGCCTGTTTCATCATAAAAATGACCCTCCTTCTTATGTCCAGCATAGCGGACGGAAGGAGGGTTTGTCAATGGTCAGATTTGTTTGCGGATACGTTCCAATGCACTTTTTTCCAAACGGGAGACCTGAGCCTGTGAAATATGGATTTCATCGGCAACTTCCATCTGCGTCCGGCCTTCAAAAAAACGCAGGTTTAAGATATGCTGTTCCCGGGGAGATAACCGGGAAATGGCCTCTTTAAGGACAATCTGTTCCAGCCAGTGTTCATCGGTATTTTTGGTATCGCCCACCTGATCCATGACACAGACCGCATCTCCATTGCTTTCAAATACCGGTTCATACAGGGATACCGGATCGGTGATGGCATCCAGGGCAAAAACGATATCCTCCCGGGGGACATCCATCTCCTTTGCCAGTTCTTCTATAGTAGGTTCCCGCTGATAGGCATTGATAAAGGCTTCTTTGGCCTGTAATGCCCGATATGCCGTGTCCCGCATAGAGCGGGATACCCGGATGGAACTGTTATCCCGCAGATAGCGCCGTACTTCACCGATAATCATTGGCACGGCATAGGTGGAGAACCGTACATTTAAGTCAACATTGAAATGGTCAATGGATTTAATCAGTCCGATACAGCCGACCTGGAACAGGTCATCCATACTTTCTCCACGGTTGGAAAACCGCTGGATGACACTGAGGACCAGCCGTAAATTACAGGAGATCAGCTTTTCCCGGGCGGCAGGATCTCCCTTTGCGCTGCGGCGAAGCAGAGAATCGGTTTCTTCTGGTGTCAAAACCTCCAGATGCGATGTGTTCACGCCGCAGATTTCCACTTTGCTCTGCATGGTATTGCCTCCTGACGTGGTAAATCTCTCTATCCACCAGTATCTCCGTCAGACGGGCAAAAAATACTGGGGAAAAGGACATCCATTCGACAGGTTTTTCGAGCTTTTTTCCGGATTTTGTGCATGCAGGCATAGAAAAAGGACACTGGAAAACAGTGTCCTTTGGTGGGCAGATTACAGTTTTACAGAATTTCCTTCAGGCTGTGCAGCTCCTTATAGGGGAAATTGACCTTGGGTGCCTTGGCGCCGGAAACATTCAGCCAGAAGGGAATCAGACCGGCGGCATGGGCGCCGCAGACATCCCGTTCAAAGCTGTCGCCAATAAATACCGCTTCATTCGGCTTGACATTCAGCTTGTTCAGGCAGTCCAGGAAAATTTTCGGATTGGGCTTTTCCACACCGGCTTCCTCACTGGTCACCATGGCATCCAGATAAGCTGCAAGACCCAGTGCGGCAATTTTCCGGTGCTGGATATGGGCAGTCATATCGGTACAAATACCGGTGCGGATGCGCTGGTGGTGCAGACGGCTGAGCAGCTCCACTGCACCTTCCCGGGGTTTGATGGACCGGAGCATGGTACCCCAATAGGTTTCATACAGCTCCAGCGGTGTGACAATGGACGGCAGCCCCAGCAGCTCCAGCATGCGCTGGGCAATGATAATCCGGTTGTGGCAGGCTGCCACCAGGGGCTGCTCCTGCTTCAGCTGACGGTCTGCCTGCTGATAAGCCAGCAGAAACCGGCGTGCCGGAACATCAAAACGGGATTCGCCATATTCCGCCAGTGCAATCAGGGATTGCTTATGTGCCGTGGCAAAGTCAAATAATGTATTATCTAAATCAAAAAGCACAGCTTTCATAGCCATGATCGTCACCTCTTCATTGATGCTTGCGTCCTCCATTATACCACAAATTTTGTGCAGAAACAGATATTCCAAAAAGTTTCCGGAAAATTTATAAAAAACAGATATCGGCTATTGACATTGATGTGGTGCAGGCATATAATAAACACAACAAAACATATGAACAAATATTCATATGTTCAATCTTCGGGGGACACAGACAGCAGATACGTTAGGAGGAATTGGCATGGCGAGCAAGGTATATATGATGGAGAACCTTGGCTGTGCGCATTGTGCCAGCCAGATAGAGCAGAAGGTCAGACAGCTGCCGCAGGTAGAAGAAGCGGTCATGGTGTTTGCCACAAAGCAGTTACGGGTCAAAACAGATCAGCCGGATGGACTGGAACAGCAGATTCAAGCGATTGCCCAGTCCTTTGAGCCGGATGTGACCGTGCGCGACAGGGACAGAAAGTCCGGCGGACATCATCGGCATGCACACGAGCATCACCATGAGCACGGAGAAGCATGCGGCTGCGGACATGACCATGAGCACGAGCATCACCACGAACATGGAGAAGCATGCGGCTGCGGACATGACCATGAGCACGAGCATCACCACGAACATGGAGAAGCATGCGGCTGCGGACATGACCATGAGCACGAGCATCACCACGAACATG
>CAMBYS010000082.1 GCA_945872165.1 uncultured Clostridia bacterium
TTGGCGTTATGTGAGGCATCCGGTATCACATACATGGGATATCCGGTCTGTTCCGCCCAGATGCGGCAATATTCCGCGATTTTTCCAGTATAATCCATTGCGCCAATCATCAGCAGTACCGGACAGGAAAAATCCACCGGTTCTTCCCGGGTAAACCGGTCTCCATAAGCCGAACTGAATGCATTGATTATTTCACGCTTGGACATCTGCTCCACCATAGCCAGTGCATTATGATATCCATATCTTGTCTGTGCATGTCCTTTGGCAAGGTGATTCCACAACAGCTTTTCCGGCAGACGCTTCGTATGCATCGGTACCTTGCGCAATCCCTTTAAATCTGCCGCAGAATAAAAGCTGACACCCAGAGGCATGGCACCGACTCCTACAAAAGCCTGTACCTTCTCCGGCCATCGTGCCGTAAATTCCTGACATACATAGCCGCCAATGCCATGTCCCACCAGAATCACGTTATCCACCTTTTCCCGGTCAAGAATTGCCTTTAATTCCTCTGCCGCATTGGCATAAGAAAAGTCATGATACGGCCGGGAACGTCCATGCAATGGAAGATCCCAGAAAATCATATGATAATTCCACTGAAAATATGGCAATTGCTTGTCAAACAAATGATGATTGGCAGCAATACCATGTGTAAATACAATATATGGTGCATCCGGATTTTTATTGCGTTCAACCCAGTAATAGGTTGCGCCTCTGGATGAAGAAACCAGCTTTCCAACCATCACGATGCCTCCCATCCTGTGCCGTCATTTATTCCTTCTGTCCGGGAGCTTTATGTGCACGGAACAGTTCAATCATATAATGTGTCAAATCCAGCGGATTTTCTTCATATGCCGGTGGAATTTCTTCCGGTGTATACCATTTTGCTTCCTTTAGCTCATCTTCCTGCAGCTTGACTTCATCACTGCCATCCAGTTCTGCCCAGAAGCCAATCATTTGCGCACCGGAGAAGCCCCATGGCTGATTGCCAAAATACCGGATATTTTTGATATCCAGACCGGTTTCTTCCTTCGCTTCACGCTTTACCGTGGTTTCAAAGGTTTCACCTACACTCATATAACCGGAAACCAGTGCATATACCGGATTTTTATAAACCGAGGACTTAGTCAGCAGGATTTTATCCCCATTGATAATGCCCACAATAATAGCCGGGCTGATAACCGGATAAGTTACCGCATGGCATTCGTCATTGGTACAGCGCATAGCCAGTTCCTTGCTATCCGGCTCCATTGGCGCACCACAGCAGCCGCAGAACCGATGGGTCTGATACCACTGGAACAGATGCAGAGCAGTAACCGCACCCAGACGCAGCCATTCCGGTGAAATAGTACGCAGGTAACGGGAAATTTCCCGCTTCAGCTGATCCTTGATGGCATCTGCCGGATCCAATACCGTAAAGAATTGTGTATCTGCCTGTTCAAAAATATGTACCAGTTCACTGTCCTCTCCGCCCAGTGCCTTCCAGTCCGCATAGGTAGGCAGCTTGCCGGTTTCCGGCATAACAAATACATCGGTACGCTCAAACAACAGGACATAATCCCAGTCTGACGGTGTCGGCTTGGAAAATTCCGTGTCAATGGTTTTGATTCCGATATCCTGAATCATATCTTTCCTCCATATACTTTTGGGCAGGATATAATTCTGATTACATCCTGATGCCTTTTCTATCACTTTTCATTATACGAGCCTTACGGCAAAATGCAAGCATTTCCTTGTCATAAGGTTGAAGCAGAGGAAAAAAAACAGTATAATTGGATATATCAAAAACAGGAGGAACCAGACATGTATCAATCCGATCTGCTTCCTTTGCGGGAGGAAATCGTTGCCACAGCACAGCGTGCCTATCGTGAAGGATTTATGGCTGCTACCAGCGGCAATTTCAGCTGTCTGGACAAAACCGGACAATATATGGCAATCACCCCCAGCGGCATGGCCTATTCTGTCATGACACCGGAGGATATTGTGATTCTGGATTTAAATGGCAATGTAATAGATGGACAGCATAAGCCATCCTCTGAATGGAAGATGCATGAGGAAATCTATCGTCATTTGCCCCAGTACCATGCCATTGTCCATACCCATTCTCCCAACGCCACAGCATATGCTGTCCTGCGCAGGGAAATTCCCTGTGTATTGGTGGAAATGCTGCTGTTTCTGGGTGGGAGCATTGAAGTGGCGGACTATGCCTCCCAGGGCAGTGCGGCAGTGGGCACCAACTGTCTGCCTATCCTCCGCCGGAAACCGGCCTGTCTGCTGGCAAACCATGGTGTGGTTACTGCCGGTGAAACGCTGGCACAGGCCTATACCAACAGTATCTATGTAGAAGATGCCGCGAAGATTGTCCGGCTCGCCATGAGTACCGGCTGTCCCATTCCTGCGGTGATTGAGGAAGAAGGAAGCAAGCCCTATGGAATATCTATCTGACCATGTACATCTCAGCGATGACGGCACTGCGGTAGTCATTCTGGATCAGACCCAGCTGCCAAACCGCACACAATATCTCACCCTGCGTACCCCACAGGATATGTTCCATGCCATCCAGACCCTGCAGGTGCGTGGTGCACCGTGCATCGGCATTTGTGCTGCCTATGACCTTTATGTACTGGCACAGCAAATCCAGCCGGATACACCGGCAGAGACCTTTCTGGCAGAACTCCAGCAGCAGGCAGACTATCTTGCCTCCTCCCGCCCGACGGCAGTCAATCTGCGCTGGGCATTGAACCGCATGCTGGATACAGCTGAACGCTGTGCCGGTCTGCCTGACCGGCTGGAACAGCTGCATCGGGAATGTATTACCATTCATGAAGAGGACATTGCCATGTGCCGTTCGATTGCAGCCTATGGCTTATCTCTGATTCATGACGGCGACGGTATCCTGACCCACTGCAATGCAGGTCCGCTGGCCACCTCCCGTTATGGCACTGCTCTTGGCCCATTGTTTCTGGGAAAGGAACGGGGCATGCAGTTCCATATTTTTGTGGATGAAACCCGTCCGCTGCTGCAGGGTGCCCGGCTGACCTCCTATGAACTGAGCCGCGGCGGCATGGATGTCACACTGATTTGTGACAATATGGCCAGCCTCGTGATGAAAAACGGCTGGGTACAGGCATGCTTTGTAGGCTGTGATCGGGTCGCTGCCAATGGAGATACCGCCAATAAAATCGGCACCTCCGGTGTTGCCATTCTGGCAAAGCATTATGGCATTCCATTTTATGTGCTGGGCCCCACCTCCACCATTGACCTTGCCTGTGCTACCGGTGAAGATATCCCCATTGAACAGCGTGATCCGGCAGAAATACGGGAAAAATTCTATGCGGAGCCTATGGCACTGCCGGAGGTAAAATGCTACAATCCCGCCTTTGATGTAACAGATCACACGCTGATTTCCGGCATTGTGACCGAATATGGCATCTGCCGTGCGCCATATACCGAAAGCCTGCGTGCTGTCTTTGAGAAAAAACGTGCCGGTGAACCCTATGGCACACCGAAGCAGGAGGACTGAACATGACCACAAGACTGTATAATGCCCGTATTCTTACCATGGCAGAGGGATTTGAACCATTCTGGGGCGAAATCTGGATTGAAAATGACAAAATCCTCTATGCCGGACCGGAAAAGCCCTCTGACATGCATTGGGATGTGGAACGCAACATCAACGGCAATCTGGTTTTGCCAGGCTTTAAAAATGCCCATACCCATTCCGCTATGACCTTTCTCCGTTCCTATGCAGATGATCTGCCGCTGCAGGACTGGCTGAATACTCAGGTCTTCCCCATGGAAGCTAAGCTGGATGCAGAAATGATTTACCATCTGTCCCGGCTGGCTTATCTGGAATATCTGACCAGCGGCATTACTGCCAATTTTGACATGTACCTGACACCGGATTCCATTGTGCAGGCGTCTATTGATACCGGCTTCCGCACGGTACTCACCGGTGCGGTCAATGATTTCAGTCAGTCTGCCGCACAGGTAGGCGAATGGTATCAGAAATACAATGGATATCATCCGCTGATCTCCTTTGAACTGGGTTTTCATGCGGAATATACCACATCCCGTGGTATTCTGGAGGATCTCGCTGCTCTGGCCCATCTGTTCCAGGCACCGGTGTATACCCATAATTCCGAAACCGCCGGAGAGGTACAGTCCTGCATCGAAAAAACCGGCATGACGCCTACCCAATATCTGGATTCCCTTCATTTGTTTGACTATGGCGGCGGCGGATATCATTGTGTCCATCTGACACCGGAGGACATTGCCATTTTCAAACAGCGCAATGTATCTGTCATTACCAATCCGGCATCCAATCTCAAGCTGGCCAGCGGTATTGCACCGATTCAGGACATGCTGCAGGCAGGCATCAATCTTGCCATCGGTACGGATGGCCCTGCCAGCAACAACTGTCTGGATATGTTCCGTGAAATGTTCCTGACCACAGCCCTTGCCAAGGTGCGGGAACAAGATGCTTCTGCAGTGGATGCCAATGCGGTGCTGTATATGGCAACGGTAGGCGGTGCCAAAGCCATGCGGTTGACTGACTGCGAAACACTGACCCCCGGCAGCCAGGCTGACCTGATTGTCATTGACCTGAATCAGCCGAATATGCAGCCCATCAACCATATCAGCAAAAATCTGGTGTACAGCGGCAGCAAGCAAAATGTCATCCTGACCATGATTGCCGGCAACATTCTGTATGAAAACGGAGAATTTTCTGTAGGCACAGATCCCCAGGAAATTTATGCAAAGGCTGAGGAAATTACACAAAAGCTCAAGAATATGTAACCGGCAAATTGCGGAGGTGAAACACCATGACCTGTATGCTCGGTGCTGCATAAAATTCCACACATGAAAAAATCCACCCTCATTCCGAGAGTGGATTTTGTTTTTGTTGTCAATCGTTTACTTTCCGTACTTCTCTGCCTGCTCTGCAATCAGTTCCATATCATCAAAGTAATTGATCTGCATGGCATCACGCACATCATGCAGGGTCTTTTCTGCCTCAGCACGGGCAATCTCGCTTCCCTTCTTCAGGATCTCATATACAGCAGGAATATCCTTTTCAAATTCCTTACGGCGTGCGCGGATCGGTGCCAGCTCCGCCTCCAGAACCTTGTTCAGGAATTTCTTAACCTTTACGTCGCCCAAACCGCCACGCTGATAGTGTTCCTTGACCTCATCCAGATTTGCATAATCCGGCCAGAATTCCGCAAAATGCTCCGGTCTGCAGAAAGCATCCAGATAGGTAAAGACGGTATTGCCTTCTACCTGTCCCGGGTCCTCCACACGGATGTGGTTCGGGTCGGTGTACATGCTCATGATTTTCTTCTTGATGTCCTTCGGCTCATCCGACAGATAGATACAGTTGCCAAGGGACTTGCTCATCTTAGCCTTGCCATCGGTACCCGGCAGACGCATGCAGACCTGATTTTCCGGCAGCAGGATATTCGGCATGGTCAGTGTCTCGCCATATACGCTGTTAAACTTATGGACAATTTCACGGGTCTGCTCTACCATCGGCATCTGGTCCTCACCTGCCGGTACGGTAGTCGCACGGAATGCGGTGATATCTGCAGCCTGGCTGATGGGATAGGTAAAGAATCCTACCGGAATGCTCGCCTCAAAATTGCGCATCTGAATTTCCGACTTCACGGTTGGATTGCGCTGCAGACGGGATACAGTAACCAGATTCATATAATATACCGTCAGCTCAGTGAGCTGGGGCACCATGGACTGGATAAACAGGGTGGATTTTGCCGGGTCCAGACCACAGGACAGATAATCCAGTGCAACCTCCAGAATATTCTGGCGTACCTTTTCCGGATTGTCCGCATTATCGGTCAATGCCTGTGCATCCGCAATCATAATAAAAATTTTATCGTATTCGCCGGAATTCTGCAGTTCTACCCGGCGCTTCAATGAGCCCACATAATGACCCAGATGCAGCTTGCCGGTAGGACGGTCTCCGGTTAAAATAATCTTTCCCAAATGTATTTCCTCCTCAGGCACAGCAGGAATGCTGTCCAGTTGTTTCCCTATATAATGTAATACAAAAAGCCTAAAATTGCAAGGGATACCCGGATGAAATTTGCACAGACAGCAGATTCCTCCAATCATTTCGATAGATTTCGGGATTTTGAAGCAAAAAACAGACCGCAGGAACACCAATGTTTTCCCACGGTCTGTTCAGCTGCCGTTCCTATGCTTTAGCCAAGCTCAAAGGACTGGCAGTCGGTGCACTTCTTTTCAGTCGGATTCATTTCATGTGTGCCTACCTGAATGCTCTCCAGTGCACAGTAATCCGAAGTGGAACAATGGTTTGCACACTGTTCTACGGTGCAGCGAATGCTCTTGTTTGCATGACATTTATCCATGATCATGTCCTCCTTATTGGATTGGTTCGATCATAGCATGCCCTGCTTTGCCAATTTTATTCCTCTGTCTGCTCAGAAGTCTGCTGTTGTTCCATTGCCGTCTGCACCATCTGCAAAAATGTATCCCAACGCTCCTGTGTAATGATGGTCTGGGGACAGATTTTGCCGGAAAAATCCTGATGCTTTTTCACTGCATCCAGTTCCAGATCATATTCCCGCAGCAGATACGCAGTCAGCTGGGCTGCATTCTGCATGGTCCTGTCGAAATCGCCCCCTGCGTTGACACAGAGCTCAATACCAATGCCATTGCGGTTGCCGCCCTCCTGCCAGCTGGAATCCCCTGCATGATAGGCCACCTCATTGCAGGGCAAATGGTGCCAGATTTCCGTATCATCCACAGTAAAATGCCAGCTTTTCTGTTCTTTCCAGCAATTTTCATGCAAATACTGATTATGTGCCCGGGCATTGGCATGCGAGCCGTTATTATCCGTTTCATGGATGACGATATAATGGACTGCCCGCTTCCGTCCTGGTCTTGCCACAGAGTCCTCAGAAATATAATCGGTATGTACGGCAATTCCCGCAATGGAATCCGGTACATCCCGGTCTTCCTCTGTCACCTGTCCGAAAAATACAACATACCAGACACCTGCTGCAATGGCAATGACAACCACTGTGCACAGCAGCATCCACAGTACGGCGCCCACAGATACCTTTCTTTTCCTTCGTTTTCTCCGTGCCATATGCCTTCACCTCCGCGGGTTTATCTTATGTATTGCACGGTCAAAAAATCCCGTCCGCATTTGCTGCTGAACGGGATTTTTCATCATTACGATTTTTTCTTCTGCAGCATGGCAAAAATCCCCTTCGGCTTGATATACTCCGGATATTTTTTGATCTTCACCAGATAATAAATCACAGCCAGAATGACAGACAGATAGAAGGATGCATTTGGCCGCCGCAGAATACCTGCCGTATTGTATGCATTGACCAATGCCAGTAAAAATGCCATGCCATAGGCACCGGCTTCCATGGTAAAATATTTCTGAATATTTTTCACCAATGCCCACAGAATCAGGTAGACAAAGTACAGCAGGAACAACAGGAACAAAATCAATCCTACAATGCCGTACAGGAAATATATGCCATGGAAATCATTTTCCACATCATAGTTATTGCCCTTATAAGTCATAGCATCCCGTTCCATGCCAAACAGCCGGGAGGTAAACGGCATCTCTTCCAGCAGCAGAGAACAGAAAATAATTTTGGTTTTTCTCGCACCTGTCATCTGGGACACATCTGAGGAGAAATTGCACCGTTCCATAACCCGTTCCACACCGAAACGCTGTACCAGATTGGAGCGATAATAGCAGTAAATCTGGTTCATGGAACGCAGCAGCGGAAGATTCGTATCTACTTTCTCTTCTTCCTCATTCTCCTCCACTTGTGTGACGCTTACGCCACGCTCAGAGCTCATTTTATTGAGCACAGTCTGCTTTTCCTCCATGACCTGTGTATAGGTCATCTGATGGCAGTACATAGGGGACTGTTTGACGAATACCACACACAGCAGCGCTGTCACAACCAAAACTGCATACTTCCATTTGCTGGCATAGCCGCAGATGGAAGAAACCACAATCATGCCAAACAGGGATACAAAAATCGCCATATATGCCAGACGGGTGCCCAGGAAGAACAGCTGCACACAGGTCAGTCCCACGGTGAGAATAAAAATCCAGGGACGCTTGGACCGATAGGCCATGCCAATCAGAATGGGTGTCACCATGCTGACAATGGCAGACTGGGAATTGGTCGTGGAAAACCAGCCCAGTGCACCCATGTTAACATCTGTATACGTATAGGGATTGGTATTGGTAATCACGCTGATAAACACCACTGCCGTAATGATACCAAAGGCAAGGACAATCCCTACACCCATCCAGCGAAATGCCCGGGAATCGGTTTTCATAAAGGTAATCATGCATAAGGTGAACAGCGGAATCTGAATCACACGGATATAATTGGTCAGATCCGCAAAGGGACTGATGTAACCTGCGGCAAAACACGCAATCGCATGCAGAAGAAAAAATATGCCGCAAATTGCCGCCAGATACCAATAAGGTTTTCTGTTTTCCGCCAGAATCAGACCTGCCAGACCTGTACATACCAGCACCAGCATAC
>CAMBYS010000083.1 GCA_945872165.1 uncultured Clostridia bacterium
CAAATCTTTTGGTTTGTTCATGCCGCTCTCGTTGAGTGCCTGATTAGGATACCACGCCATTCGCCCTTTGTCAACACAAAATTTAAAAAAATCCAAAAAGTTTTGAAATTGCTTCCTTTACGAACATTTTTACCATTTACCCCATATTTTATACACAGTTTTTCCACAAAGTTTCCCACACTTACAGCAGTTCCCGTGTAATAATCGAGGTATCTACGTTGACAATCGGCCTTCGCACATGATGACCGTAAACCAGCAGCTCATGCAAAATTAAAATTGCCCGGTATACCTGTGACGTAAAATCCTGTTCCACCACAAAATCAACCCGTCCTTTTTTCAGTGCATGCTTTGCAACCGGTGTCAGATCATTGACCACAACTGTTATTCTTCTGCGGCAGTCTGCCAATGCATCCACACATGCCCGGACGTTTTCTGTGCCCATATAGATCCCATGCAGTCCCGGACGGCTTTCCAGTGCATGCCGGACGGTTTCATAGGTCAGATCATATTGTTCATAACACTCCGCCAGTTCATAACAGTCAGAATGAAAGCCCAAGGTTTCCAGATGCTCCAAAAAGCCATCCACCCGTACGCGATGGGAACGGAATTCCATATTCCCGGTGATCACCAGCACCTGATCCTTTGGCGAAATGCTCCGCGCCATCAATCCGGCGGCAATACGTCCGGATTTGACCAGATCCTGTCCCACATGGCAAATGCGCCGGGTATCCGGCAGATCAGAATTATAAGTCACCACAGCCACACCTGCCTGATCCAACCGTTCGATCTCCGCTGCTATCATAATATTGTCCGGTGCATTGAGTACCAGCCCACGCACTCCCAATTCCAGCATGTCCTCACAGACACGAATATATTCCTCATCTGACCGGCTGTTCATCCGGCGTACTTCCAGCCGGACTTTTCCCGCATGAATTTCCCTTTGTGCCCGATGGATGCCCTGCAATGTACTATTGGTAAAATACTCATCCTGCCAGTGAGGTACAATGACACCGATACAAATGGTATCTCCCAGGCGTTCATCCTTCCGATATCCGGTTTCCTCTATAATATGTAAGACCCGTGCACGCACCTCCGGGCTTACATCCGGCTGATTGTTCAATACCCGGCTGACGGTTCCCCGGGATACACCCGCCAGTGCCGCAATACTCCGCACCGTATGCTTCATATTCCTCACCTTCCTTTATTCCAGTATAGCATATCTTCCTCCTCCGCCGCAGCTGTTTTTTGAAATTTTGTCACGCGTCACGGAAATTCCACCAAAATTTCCACTGTTTTCTTGTGGACTATTCACCAACAAAAATGCAACTTTTCAGGCATGTATATGAAGCTATTTTACCCCTATTGACTTCTTTTTGTAACTATTATACAATACAGACAGATCAAACGAAACACCAACGGAAGCATCAAACCGAATCCAATGATACAACAATTTTCAGGAGGAATTGTCTATGAAGACCATCAAAGTTGGTATTGCAGGCCTGGGCCGTCTGGGCAAGGTACACGCGAACAATATTGCATTCAAAATCCCGAACGCACAGCTGACTGCTGCATGCTCCATCATGCCGGCTGAACTGGAATACGCAAAGACGGAACTGGGCGTTACTGATGTTTACACCGATTTCCGTGAAATGCTGGAAAAGGCTGACATTGACGCTGTTGCCATTGTTACCACTTCTTCCGAGCATTGCTGGCAGATTGAAGCTGCTCTGGATGCAGGCAAGCATGTATTTACCGATAAACCGCTGGGTGTTGACCTGGAGCAGTGCAAGATTGCAGAAGCTGCTGTAGAGCGTCATCCGGATAAGGTATTCTTCCTGGGCTTCATGCGCCGTTATGATGCTTCCTATGCATATGCAAAGAAAAAGATTCAGGAAGGTGCTATTGGTACCCCGTATATGGTAAAGGCTACCGGCATTGACCCGGAAGCTCTGGTAGAAGGCTCCATCCGTTTTGCAGCTACCTCCGGCGGCATCTTCATTGACATGGCAATCCATGACATTGACCTGATGCGCTGGTTCCTGGAGGACGAGCCGACAGAGGTTTATGCAATTGGCTCCACCTTCAAGCATCCGGAATTCAAGGAAGTGGGCGACGATGAAACCGCAGTTGCTACCTATAAGTTCAAGAATGGCGGCATTGGCATTATCCATGTAGGCCGTACTGCACCCCATGGTTATCATGTTGAGACCGAAATCGTAGGCACAGAGGGCAGCATCCGCATCAGCCCGGAGCCCCAGAAGAATCTGGCAAAGCTGTACAATACCAATGGTGTTGTAACCGAGTGTGTTGAAGCATTCCCGGAGCGTTTTGCAGAAGCATATCTGGCAGAAATGCAGGAATTCATTGACTGCATCTGTGAGGACAGAAAGCCGGGCGTTACCGTATACGACGGCACCAAGTCCACTGCAATTGGCTTTGGCACCACCGAAGCATGGAAGTCCGGCAAGGTTGTAGCACTGTAATTATAATATTGCTTTTCCCTGATACCCCTACAATAGAAAGGGCTGCGTGTTCCCAAGCACGCAGCCCTTTCCACTTATTCTTCCCCATCCAACAGATCTGTATAGCTGACCTGCAGGACATGGGCAATGATTTTCAGTTCAATGTCCGTAATAAACCGGCTTCCGCTTTCCATGCGCTGGATAGCATTTTTATCCACATCCAGCCCTGGCAGGATGCACGCTTTGCCGGAGAATATCCTACACCAGAGGAATTTTTCTATTATAAAGGTGAAAAACTGCATCGAAATTTTATGGAACAACTGGAATCCCTGTATCATGCCGACCGTTCCGGCATGTGGCACTCATTCCATTTTTATCCAAATTCTGCTAAAATATCGAAAAAATCCGGACTTTAAACCCATTTTTGTGTCTATTTTGGAAAATTCAGAATATTTTTTTGTTTCCCCCTTACAAAGCAGTTTTTTATGGTATAATAAAGTGTACTTTTAAGCATACTTTTGTTTTTATTATTTCTTTTTTGTAAGGAGGATAACATGGGCGGATTTTTTGGCGTAGCTTCCAAGGAGGATTGTGTATTCGATCTGTTCTTTGGTACCGATTATCACTCCCACCTGGGAACCCGTCGCGGTGGTTTGGCAACTTATGGTGAGAACGGCTTTGACCGTGCCATCCATAACATTGAAAACGCACCTTTCCGTACAAAGTTTGACAAGGATGTCCAGTCAATGAAAGGATATCTGGGCATTGGCTGTATTTCAGATTATGAACCGCAGCCTCTGATTGTCCGTTCCCATCATGGAACCTATGCAATCACCACAGTCAGCAAAATTAATAACGCAGAGGAAATTGTAGATACCATTTTCGGAAACGGCAATTCTCATTTCCTCGAAATGAGCGGCGGTGATGTGAATCCTACGGAATTGGTAGCTGCCCTTATCAACCAGAAGGAAAATCTCATTGATGGTATCCGTTATGCATTGGAAACCATTGAAGGCTCCCTGATCCTGATGGTTATGACGCCTAAGGGAATCTATGCAGCCCGGGACAAGCTGGGCAGAATGCCGGTTGTCATCGGTAAAAAAGAGGATGCATACTGTATTTCCTTTGAGGATTTTGCGTTCCAGAACCTGGGTTACCAGCACTGTAAGGAGCTTGGTCCCGGTGAAATTGATGTTGTCACCCCGGATGGTGTCAAGACCCTGGTCGCACCGGGTAAGAAAATGAAAATTTGTACCTTCCTGTGGGTTTATTATGGCTATCCCTCCAGCTCCTATGAAGGCGTAAACGTAGAGGAAATGCGGTATCACTGCGGTGAAAAAATGGCTATGCGTGATGCTTCCCGGGACAATATTAAACCGGATATTGTTGCCGGTGTACCGGATTCCGGCACGGCACATGCTGTGGGTTATGCCAATGCCTCCGGTGTTCCCTTCTCCCGCCCGTTTATCAAATATACCCCCACATGGCCCCGTTCCTTTATGCCTACCATCCAGAGCAAGCGCAATCTGATTGCAAAAATGAAGCTGATTGCGGTCCATGATCTGATTAAGGACAAGAGCCTGCTGCTGATTGATGACTCCATCGTCCGCGGTACCCAGCTGCGTGAAACCACGGAATTTCTGTACCAGAGCGGTGCAAAGGAAGTACATATCCGTCCGGCTTGTCCGCCGCTGGTCTATGGCTGTAAATACCTGAATTTCTCCCGTTCCTCCTCGGAAATGGATCTGATTACCCGCCGTGTCATCGCCCGGCTGGAAGGTACGGAGGATGTACCGGAAGAAATCCTGCAGCAGTATACCGATCCGGAATCCCCCAAATATGAACAGATGATTGAGGAAATCCGCAAGGAACTGAACTTTACTTCCCTGCATTACAACCGTCTGGATGATATGCTGGATGCAGTCGGCATTCCGAAGGAAAATATGTGTACCTATTGCTGGGATGGACGGGAATAAACATTCCATCTATTCTCATGAGATAACAAAGAGCAGCCTTTCCTGGCTGCTCTTTTTCTGTTTACACCCTGCGGCAATACAACCCATGGTGATTGCAGTACCAGTACAGGATACCTCTGCCGCGATAGAAAAAGCGTGCTTCCGCATTACCCTCCGGATACAGTTTCACCATTTCAAACCGGCTGGAGGTAGCATAGGCAAAAAAGGAAAGATGGTGCTGCTTTGTCATGTCATGGGAAGAGGTGACATACAATTCATGTTCCATGTTCTCACATTGAATGGCATGTTCTTCCTCTGCTTCCTCCGCTTCCAGCGGCGGCAGAGTGATGCCGCAGCAGGATACCATAGCTTTTCCTGCCGTATGCAGGATATTGCCGCATACCGGACAGACATAAATGGAGGACCGCAGGATATTGGCAGCCTTGTTTGCATTGATAATCTGCTCTCCGGAAAGCAGCTCCGGTACAGACAGCTGCAAAGCCTTTGCTAGCGGTTCCAACAGAGAGATATCCGGGAAGCCCTTGCCGGTTTCCCATTTGGAAATGGTCTTATCGCTGACACAAAGCTGCTGTGCCAGCTGGGACTGTGTCATTTTCTTCTTTTCCCGGAGCGTTTTGATGACCGCTCCTGTTACATAATTGTTCATGGTTATCGTGCTCCTTTCCTCTCCAGTGTAACCGGAATCCCCACAGCTTGCAACCTGCGCATCGTAGAGCCAGGTGCGGTTAAAAATCCCCATCCGCCAGGTATCACAGCCCTGGCAGGATGGGGATTTCCAGTCTTTCAGTGGTTTCTCAGGCACTCAGTAGGTTTCCTGATGCACCTTGGTATGATCCAGTGCTTCCAGTGTATGTGCCTCCGGCTGCTGTGCCGGCATGCCCAAAACCAGAACTGCTTCCAGCTTCATATGCTCCGGATAATGCAGCAGGTTTCTTACAAATTCCTCTGTAGAAACGCTTCCATCCGCTGCATCGCGCAGACGGCCCTGCAGCCAGCAGCTTCCCACACCCAGTGTATCTGCCATCAGGTGCATAAAGGTCATCACAATGGAGCAGTCCTCCACGATGGTATCCGACTTTTCGCTGTCACCCAGTACGACAATGGCAGCATCTGCGCCATCCAGCATAGCACCGCAGTTACGGCAGCCAGCCATTTTCTTCAGCATATCCTTATCCCGTACCACAATCATTTCCCACGGGTTCAGGCCCTTACCTGCAAAGGACAGCAGTCCTGCCTGTACAATCTTTTCCAGTTTTTCCTCCGGAATCGCCTCATCAGTATACTTGCGAATACTGCGGCGATGCAGCAGCATATCCATCAGTTCCATTACGTCATCCATCCTTTCTGACAGTCCGTATTGATTGTATGTTCAGTGTATCACGTTACCAAAATCCGGTCAATATCTTTCTGTTTCTGCATGCCGAATCCGCTCCGCAATACCTCCCGGTAAACCAGCATGGTTCGTTCTGTTTCCTCCGGGAATAAAAATGGCATCCCGCCGGAGGCGTTCCGGGCAGGATGCCAAAGTGTGTTATTGTTGTTGGTTGTAAAAATTGGTTTGTTCTTTGATTTGGTCAGCGGTAATTATACCGCTTCATGGATTTCTGCAGATGCTCTTCCATAAATTTTCCCGCCGCTGCGGCATCACGGGACAAAATCGCACCGTAAATCAGGCGATGTTCCTCGTAAATTTCCTGCAGCTGCTGCTGGTCCACCATACCGGTTCCGCTGACATGCTTCATCAGATTGCCAATGGTCTGAATCATGCTGTGGATTACGGCATTACCGGAACCGGATGCAATGCACAGATGAAATTCCAGATCGCAATTAAGGAAATCCTGAAAATTCTGCCCCAGATATGCTTCATGAATGCGATTGGAAACATCATGCAGCTTCTCCATGCAGTCCTCACCGCCAGCTTCTGCTGTCAGCTCTGCTGCCTTTTTCTCCAGAATATTTCGTACCATCAGAATGTTTTCAATCTGTCCGCCGTTGAGAAACAGCGACCAGGAAAGCGGAATGATGAAAAAATCCGCTTCGTCATTGCTGATGAAGGTTCCCTGTCCCGGACGAATATCAATCATTCCCAGAACATCCAGCACCTTCAGTGCTTCACGAATGGCTGATCTTCCCACACCCAGCTTTTCTGCCAGAATACGGTCAGATTCCACCTTATCGCCCTTTTTCAGTCTTTTATCAAAAAGCTGCTCAGAGAAATACATCGTGAGACGGTACAGCAGGCGATCTATATTCCCCGCCTTTGCTGCCGGCTGGGAAATATCTGCCGTATCTTTTACATTTGGAAGCACGGTATTCAGGCGGTCCGCAAATTTCTCAGGTGACAGACAAAACAGTGTCGGATCAATCTGCAGCTTCTCTGCTATCGTCTGTGTGACCTCATTCAACCGGATTCCACCCTTTGATTCCAGATTGGAAAAGGTTGCGACACACATGGAAGGCTTGCCGTCCTCCGGTGTCAGGTACTGCTGAATAAATTCCTTCTGTGTCAGAGACAGATGTCTCCGCAGCAAACGAATGTTATCTTTTTTATACGTAGAATTCCATTTAACATCTTCCATACAAAACCCCGCCACGGTACATTTTTATATAGAGGAGCATCAAACTTTAATCCCGGTTCAAAAGATTCTGTGCCAGTTCTGTCATAATCAGGGCAGCCTTGGACAGATCACTATACTTGGTGAATTCTACCGGGCAATGGCTTCTGCCATCCTTGCTTGGAACAAAAACCATAACAGTTGGGATAACCTGTCCGATTTCCAGCGAGTCATGACCTGCACCGCTCGGCAGATACTTATAGGAATATGCGTGAGCCTTGCAGCTCTCCTCCATAATCTTCAGCATCTCTTCAGAGAGATTGACCGGAGTAATCACCAGCTTGGTATCCATTTCATAGCTGCCGCCCATGGCAGCAGTTTCTCTGTCCAAAGCAGCTCTAATCCGGCGCGCAATATCATTAATATTATCGTTGTTTTTGGAACGAATGTCAACTGTAAATTCAACCTTCTCCGCAACGATATTCATGCCGCCCGGTGTTGTTTTGACATAGCCTACGGTAGCAACCGTACCGTCAGCCTTTTCCCTTGCCCAGTCCGCAATCTTGGAAATGACCTTGCTTGCCGCATCCGTCGCATCCATACGCATATCCATCGGCGTAGTGCCTGCGTGGTCGGAACGTCCGTGTACGGTAACCATATACCGCTGAATACCGACAATACAGTCAACCAGACCAATTTCAATGTTTTCCGCATCCAGAACCGGGCCCTGCTCAATATGTGCCTCCAGGAAGTAGCCAATGGAGCCTTTCTTCCATGCAGCATCCTGAATTTTTTCCGGATCCAGACCATGTTCCTTCATGGCATCATAGATGGAAATGCCATCGGTATCCTTGAATTTCCGGCAGTAATCCGGATCCCGGTTGCCCAGCATGGCACCAGAGCCGAAATAACCGGTACCAAAGCGCATGCCTTCCTCATCACAGAAGCCGACTGCCACAAAATTGCGCTTCATCGGTGCACCGGTTTCCTTCAGCAGTCTTGCCACCTCAATGGCACAGATCACACCGGCAATACCGTCATAATCGCCGCCATTGATAACCGAGTCATAATGAGAACCCATCATGACACAGGGCAGCTCCGGATTGGTGCCCTTCAGGGTGCCGATGATGTTTCCTGCCGCATCCTCGACAACCTCCATGCCTGCTTCCCGCATCAGCCCGCCAAGAAAATCTACTGCCTGGCGTGCTTCCTTGGTAAACGGAAGACGGGTACAGCCCTCTCCCGGTGTTGCTGTGAACTGCTTCAGATGTTCCAGATCCCTTGCAACACGTCCTAAAATCTCTTCAACTTGCATAGTATCCCTCGCTCATTTCCTACCATTCTGCCTGCATGATACCGGGGATGTATCTGCCGGCAGTTATTTTTTTAATTTGCTCAGAATATAAACCTCAACCGGTGAATACAGCATTGCCACAACAATCAGGACAAAGCCAATGGTACACAAAA
>CAMBYS010000084.1 GCA_945872165.1 uncultured Clostridia bacterium
GCGGGCATAAATCTCATTGATTGCCAGCTGGATGGTTGCGGTATCCATCCCGGCAATATCTGCTTCCGTCAATTCCTTCCGATCTGAATCCGGGAATATGTACTGATCCCGGTTTCCCCAATGGAAATCGGAGAACCAACCGGTAACCCATGATGCACAGTTATCCCGCAGGGTTGTCCAGAAACCGCCGCCGGAAGCTTCCGGTGAAGCTTCGGGTAAATTCTGCTGTTCCTCTGCGGCAAAATAGGTCATTGACCGGGAATCCGGAAGATGCAGCATGTTGTCCAGCTTCTGATTCCACTGTCCAAGACGGGATACCGCCGCACCAGGGATCAAAAGCAATGCAATCAATACAATACAAATAAGCCGTTTCAGGCAGCCGCCTTTTTTCTTCTGCAGCTTTGGTTTCTCATATGTAACCAGTAGCATTTCGCCATTGATTTTGTTGCGGTATTTGCGGATCCGCTCCGCTTTATGATCCCGCAGCAGTTGGAAATTCTGTTCATCCTTCAGCTGCTCCAGCGTCAAATCCGCCGGTCCGCGCACCACCGTAACCGCTAAAATATCGTCATACTGCCGTCCGGACAGGTTGATCCATAATACCCTGAGCCAGAATAGCAGCAGTACTGCCAGCAGAATATCAGGGCAGTAACGGACTATCCAGTATATTCCCAAATATTTGGTTCCAAGATAAACCAGAAGCTCAAAGGATATCCCTGCCAGACAGATGGACAGAAAAATCAGTCCAATGTTGATACCTGTTCGTTTCATTTTTGAGTTCCCCTTATGGATAACTGCTGAACGATCAATCTTCATAACCTCCGATATGCTTTGTACAGCTCCATACAGGAACTGCTGTTATATGACATTATACGCATGACAATCCACAAAAACAACTGCATTTCCCATGAGTTTACGGCTTGTTCAAACATTTTTTTACATAAAACTGTAAAAACAGCAAAGGTTTTGCCGTTTTTTCATGTATGAATTGGCAGCATTGCACACAACCGGAAAACCTGCTCCACTGCCAGCGTCATATGATGCTGTGCCGTTTCCGGCTCCATTGCCTGCTCCAGCGTGGTAACACCCCGTACAATGGGGAAAAAAGCGTCAATACCTGCCTGATTGCATGCTCCTGCATCCTCTGCCACGCTGCCGGCAAAAGCAAGCACCAGCGCACCATACTGCTTTGCCATTGCCGCTACACCCGCCGGAGCCTTGCCCATGGCAGTCTGTCCGTCCAGCTGTCCCTCACCGGTAAGGACAATATCCGCATCCTGCAGTTCCTGCCCCAGTCCGATGGCCTCCAGCACAATTTCCACGCCGGGTCGAAGCTCCACCTGCGGCAGATAGCTGAAAAAAGCAAAGCCAAGTCCACCTGCAGCGCCGGCGCCTTCTGTATTCCGGCAGTCCCTGCCGGTAAAGGCTGCTGTCTGTTGGGCATAATGCCGCATTTTGGCATCCAGCTCCGCCTTTTCTTCCTCTCTGACACCCTTCTGCGGACCATACACATAAATAGCGCCGTTTTCCCCGCACAGAGGATTCCGGACATCACAGGCAATGTGGAACCGGCATTCACCCAAGGCAGGAGGAACCTGTTCCCTGCCAATCCGTTCAATCCGATCCAGCTCCCGGATACCAGCTCCAATGGAATGTCCATCCCGATCGGTGAAGGTATATCCCAATGCCTGCAGCATGCCCACGCCGCCGTCATTGGTGGCGCTGCCGCCGATACCAATGATAAACTCCCGACAGCCGCGCTGAATGGCATCCAGAATCATTTCCCCTACGCCATAGGTAGTCGCATCCCAGGGAGCAGGTTTTCCCTCCGGCAGCAGAGTGATGCCCGCAGCCTGTGCCATCTCCATGACTGCTGTGACGCCGTCCGACAAAATGCCATAGGTCGCCGTCACCGGGTTCCCGACAGGCCCGGTCACCGGAACAGAAACATAACTTCCGCCCAGACCATCCACCAGTGCCCGGGTTGTGCCTTCTCCGCCGTCTGCCAAAGGCTTGACCACAATATCCGCATGCGGATATGCCCGCTCAATGCCTTTCTTTGCTGCCTGCCCTGCCTCCATGGAGCTCATGCTTCCTTTGAAGGAATCCATTGCGATAACCACTTTCATCTGATTGGTTTCTCTCCTTCCATGCACCGTTTTTCCTGTCAAATACAGTATACCACAGCCTGGCAAGTATTTTTTCACCTTCTATTTCTTTCTTCTTCTTCATACACAAAACCGTACGGAAGGAGGAATACGTATGGTAGGCATTTACAGCCGTCAAAGTCTGGATAAGCCGGACAGCCTGTCCATCGACCAGCAGATTGAAATTTGCCGGGCACATGCGGGAACCGATGAGGTAACGGTGTACACCGATGCAGGGTTTTCCGGCGGCAATATGCACCGTCCGGGATTGCAGCGCATGCTGCGGGATGCGGAACAGGGATATCTGTCCAAAATCATCTGCTATCGTCTGGATCGGTTTTCCCGTTCTCTGCTGGATTTTGCGGAAACCTATGAAAAGCTGCGCCGATGGCATGTTTCCCTCATCAGCGCCACAGAATCCTTTGATACCTCCACTCCCATCGGCAATGCCATGATTTTTATCATTATGGTATTTGCTCAGATGGAACGGGAAACCATCATCCTGCGCGGTACGGACAACTATGACAAACGCCTGCGGGAGGGGGTCTGGCCCGGCGGCAAAGCGCCTTTCGGCTTTGACATCATCCGCCGTTCGATTCATGGAAAATCCCAGCCTGTCCTGCAGCCCAACACACATATGCTCCATGTGTCATGGCTGTTCGACACCTATGCCTCCGGCACGGTATCTCTCGGTGCCCTCGCCCGTGCCATGGAACAGCGTCTGCCTGCGGCGCAATGGGGCAAGCGCTGGTCTTCCACTGCCATCCAACGCATTCTCAACAATCCGGTTTATGCGGCAGCAGATGCAGATCTCTATGCCTACTATGATCGGTTGGGTCTTCCTATCATGGCGGATATTGCAGCCTTTGACGGACAGCATTCTGCCCTGCGCATTGGCATGCGCAGCCACAGTCAGGGCAAAAAAACTGCCATTCAGCAACAAAAACTATATGTAACAGCCTTTCCACCGGTCATTTCCTCCACTGTTTTTCTCACTGTCCAAGGGCAGCTTGCCCACAACCGGCAGATACGGAATGACCATCCCAGCCGGTATACCTGGCTTTCCGGCAGACTTGCCTGCAGCCATTGCGGACACAGCATCCGGCTGAACCATCCGGGAACCACAGCCGGACGACGGTGTTATCTGGTCTGCTCCCATCGGGGCAAGCACCCGGATCCCTGTCCGGTCCGGCATACGGAATCCATCGAATGGGTGGAAGCCCATACCATTGCCGCCATGAGGGAACGGATTGTATTTCTGTCAAATCAGGCCAATGGTCCGGCAGACCCGGTCTGCAGCAGCCGGATCAATCAGTTGAAATTGCAGCATCTGAACATTCAGGCAAAACAGAAAAAACTTGTGGAAGCGCTGTCTGTGGGGGGAGCCTCTGCGGCAAAGCTGCTCCGCCCGGAGCTGGAACAGCTGGAAACGGCAGAAATGGAATTATCCCATATGCTGAACCAGCTTGTCTCCGGTCAATCTGCATCCACGCCTCTTTTAACTGTGGATTTCAATCGTCTGGATCGAAACGGCAAACGGCAGGCGGCAGCACTGCTCATTGACCGGGTGTATATCGCCCCGGATACCATCGACATCCACTGGAAAGAATAATCTGATTTCTGTTGCCCTCCCGTCCAGCAGGGTCTGCATGAACCAGCCGAAATTCAGTCGGGTCATTTCACGGATTCGCCGGTCATCTGCATTGTGAATCCCCTCTGTTCCGACCTGTGCAATGGTCTGACGGTATTTTTCATCCACATAAGCTTCCGGATCAATCTGTTTCCTCAGCTCATCCCGCAGGAAAGAAGCGCGGTATGCTGTGGATTGTGCCCATGGAAAGCCTGCCTTCCGGCGGATATCCGCATCCCGATACCATGGATATCCGCCAAAAATTTCGTCTGCACATTCGCCGGACAACGCTACCGTACCAATCTGTTTGATTTCCCGGCAGAACAGCAGCAACGATGCATCCACATCCGCCATACCCGGCAGATCCCGTGCCTCTACTGCTTCAAATAAAGCTTGAATCAGCTGGGGTGTATCAATAACAATCAAATGATTGTTTGCCCCAATGGATGCGTTCATCAGGTCAATATAGCTGTCATCGCTGTTGGGCTGAAAATGAGAGGAGTGAAAATATTTGGCGTTATCCCGATAGGTAACCGAAACCGTATCCAGCTGTCTGCCCTGAGTCCGGTACTGCGCCGCGGCAATGGCAGAAATAATACTGGAATCCAGTCCGCCGGATAAAAACGTACACAGGGGAACATCAGAAACCAGCTGTCGGGTCACTGCGTCCTGCACCAGCTCCCGCACCTTTTCCACAGTCTCCTCCGTACTGTCGGTATGCTCCCGGTCTGTCAGCTGCCAATACGGATGCAGCTCCACACCACGGGCTTCCGAATACGTTCCGCACCAGCCTGCCGGTACTTCCTGAATCCCGCAGAACACCCCATATCCAGGCGTCCGCCCCGGCCCTACCAGCAAAAGCTCCGCGATACTGTTCCTGTCAATCTGTGCTGTAACATCCGGGTGCGCCAGCAACGTCTTGATTTCCGAAGCAAACATAAACTGGCGGTTTTCCGATGTAAAAAACAACGGTTTGACACCAATCCGATCTCGGGCAAAAAACAGTGTCTTTTTGTGCATATCCCAAATGCCGAACGCATAAATTCCATTCAGGACATCCAGACAGGCTTCTCCCCATTCCAGATATGCAGTCAGCACTACCTCCGTATCCGATTGCGTATCAAACCCATAGCCCAGCTTCTGCAATGCGGTGCGCAGCTCCTGTGTATTATACAATTCGCCATTATAGACCATGATATAATCCCGTTCCCCTACAGTGCGGCGCATGGGCTGCCGTCCGCCTTCCATGTCAATGACAGCCAGACGATCATGCAGCAATGCTGCACCTTCCCCGATCCAGATGCCATCCTGATCGGGTCCCCGCCGCCGCATGGTACGCTGTATCCGTTTCAGTACGGTTTCAGAGGGAATTTTTCCAACTATTCCAGCAATTCCACACATAACAAAGCCTCCAGTCAATGCAATGGATAGGGAAACATCCGAACAGTATATGTCTCCGATTTGCAAAATATGAAAATCTGCGAGTTTTGTTATTTACTTAAAAAGTTGTATTTCCTTCATATTTCGTAGTATTTTTACATTGTTTTCGATTTATTATTGCAAAAATGTTGCGTTTTTTGTGGAAAATACACGAATAATTGCTGTTTTTTTCTCATTTTTCCATGGTATTCCTTCTCCTCTGTACCCTTGACAAATCTCTCACAACGTGTGTAAAATATAGACAAAGCAAAGGTGCTCCAGAATCTGGAGCGCCTTTTATTTTTGTTCCATATTATTTCACATAGAAAGAGAGAGGTCTTATGAAAGATATCATCGCTCATGGCGACAACATCAATGTCCTGTTGGCGCGTTATGGTGTCAAGTTTGGCATCTATAAAAACGGAACCTTTCACGAGCAGCTGTTTCCCTTTGATCCAATCCCCCGTGTTATCACAGCAGAGGATTTTGATTATCTGGAACGCGGCCTGAAGCAGCGTGTGGACGCACTGAATCTGTTCCTTGCCGATGTGTATAGTCAGAAAAATATCATCCGGGACGGCATTGTTCCGGAAGATTTTGTTTTTTCCTCCTCCGGTTATCTGCCGGAATGTGAGGGTATTACGCCGCCGGCTGGTATCTACAGTCATATTTCCGGTATTGATTTGGTACAGGCAAAGGATGGCACCTGGTATGTGCTGGAGGACAATCTGCGTATCCCCTCCGGTGCGTCCTATCCGCTGATTGCCCGTGATCTGGAACGCAAGGCAAGCCCGCTGGCATTCCGTGAATATCCGGTACGGGACAACCGTGACTACGCTGCCCTGCTGAAGGAAACCATGGACAATGTCAATCTGGGCGGCATCAATGTCATCCTGACACCAGGCCGTTACAATGCCGCATTCTTTGAGCATTCCTATCTGGCAGAAAAGACCGACAGTGTACTCGCTATGCCGAATGACTTGTTTGTACAGGACTGCAAGCTGTATTATCGGGATGACCATGGACAGAAACAGCGTGTAGGTGCAGTATACCGCCGCCAGTCAGATGAATTCCTGGATCCCTGTACCTTCCGTGCGGATTCCCTGATCGGTGTGCCCAATCTGATGGCAGCCTATCGTGCAGGCAATGTAGCCATCATCAATGCACCCGGCAACGGCGTAGCAGATGACAAGGGCATCTATTATTTTGTTCCTAAGATGATTCGGTATTATCTCCATGAGGAACCAATCCTCAACAATGCACCGACTTATCTGCCGATGTATGAAGAGGACAGAAATTTTGTACTGGAAAATCTGGAACGGCTGGTTGTCAAAGACGTTGCAGAAGCCGGCGGCTATGGCGTTGTATTTGGCAATAAGATGTCTGAGCAGGAGCTGGCAGACTGGAAAGCACTGATCCAGCGTGAACCCCGCCGCTTTATTGCACAGGAGGTCATTGATTTCCGTGATCTGGAGATCATTGACGAAGGCAAGCGTGTCATGCGCAAAGCGGATCTTCGCGCCTTTGTGCTCAGCGGTGCGGAAACCAGGGTATGGGCAAGCGGTCTGACCCGTTTCTCCCGCAATCCGGATTCGTTTATTGTCAACTCATCTCAGGGAGGAGGATTTAAAGATACATGGGTACTATCTCGCTAGAAAAAAGAGACAGCCTGTACTGGCTGGGACGGTATACCGAACGGGTATATACCACACTGAAAGCATTTTATGATTATTATGACCAGATGATCGACCGGGAGGCAGATGCATACAAAAATCTCTGTCAGCGTCTGGACATTCCAAATATTTATGAAAGTGAAGAGGATTTTATCCATCGGTTCCTGTTTGATTCCAATGATCCGAATTCCATCTTCACTTCCCTCAATCGTGCTTATGACAACGGCATCCTGCTGAGAAATGAAATCACCAGTGATTCCCTTTCCTATCTGCAGATGGCTTTGGATATCTATGGGGCATCTTCGCATTCTGATGTTCCCACCATGGCTCTGCTGCCGGTACAGGATTATCTGCTGGCATTCTGGGCCTGCATGAATGACAATGTATGGGATCAGCGTGCCCGCAGCATCATCAAATGCGGACGGTATGTGGAACGTCTGGATCTGTATTTCCGCCTCAGCTTCCCAACCAAAGATATCGAACGAACCCTGTGCAAAATGACGCCCCGCCTGAAGCAGTGCGGTATGGCATATGACCAGGAGGTACTGGATATCCTGTATGCCCGTGTGCGGGAAAAGCTGCTGCACACACCGGGCTGGCGGCGTGAATGTGCCCGGCTGCTCATGTCACTGATTACCGAATAAAAGGGAGCCTTTGGACATGAGAAAACTGCATTTTACACACTGCAAAAAGCTGCAATTCGATACGCCCGTTGTATCCCACAGCTTTTCTCTGCGGCTTGTGCCCGCAACGGACAGCCGACAGATTATCTGTGATCTGGAAAAAGAAGTGACACCTGCTGAGCATTTGGCTGATGTCACGGATGAATGGGGCACCACCATGTGCATTGGCGACTGCTATGCAGAGCATGATACCTTCTCCTATTCGGTCTCCGGTATCGCCTGGGTAAAAGACACGCCATACATTGAAGGTCCGCTGCATCCCATCTATCGGTATCCCTCTGAGCTCACTCGCCCGGGAGAATATATTGAGCAGATGTATGCGCAGGCAGCCCTTGATGCCCAAACATCGCAGGAGCGTGCCGAAGCGTGGATGCATCTGATTTACAGCAGCATGACCTATGAAAAAGGTGTAACCGATATTCATACCACTGCGGAAGAGGTGGCTGCTGCTGGAAAAGGTGTCTGCCAGGACTATGCCCACCTGATGCTTGCCCTCTGCCGCAGAGATGGTATCCCGGCACGCTATGTGGTTGGTTACCTGCATGGAGAAGGCGAAACCCATGCATGGGTGGAAATCTTTGATGGCAGCCGCTGGTGTGGGCTGGATCCTACCCATGATCGCCTCATCAACAGCGGATATATCAGCCTTACCAATGGACGGGATTACAATGACTGTATTTTGGACAAGGGCTTTTTCCACACACCGGGTTATGAAATCCATAAAGTAACCCAGACACAGCAGGTTCGTGTTGTGGTAGAGGATATGTAACACCAAATAAGAAGGAAACAATAAAATAATACACCACATTAACCGATAAGTAGGTGTTATCTGAAAACAAAGAAAATGACGAATATTTCCCGAAGGCGAGGGCGATTCGA
>CAMBYS010000085.1 GCA_945872165.1 uncultured Clostridia bacterium
ACAACGGTAAAGCTTGGCCTGTATCACGAGGCCTCCGGCTGGCTGGACAAATGGGAAATCAAAACCAGAACGGAAAACGGTGGTGTCAATATTCTGAGTGATATTGCCGCTGCAGTTCAGGCTGCAGAGCAGAAGCATCAGATCCAGCATGCAGATGTTGCCGGTATTGGCATCGGCGTGCCGGGTCCGGTTCTGCAGGATGGCACGGTCAATGGCTGTGTCAATCTGGGCTGGGGAATTGTGAATGTTTCCAAGGAGCTGGGAGCCCTCACAGATCTGCCGGTATATACCGCCAATGACGCAAACATTGCGGCACTGGGCGAACAGTGGAAGGGTGCAGGCAGCAGCTATCAGAGCCTGGTTCTGCTGACGCTGGGAACCGGTGTCGGCGGCGGTGTCATTCAGGACGGCAAAATTATTTCCGGCATTTTGGGCGGCGCAGGAGAAATCGGACATATTCCGGTGCTGACCGATTGCCCGGACACCTGCAACTGCGGCAAAAATAACTGCCTGGAGCTGGCAGGCTCTGCTACCGGTCTGGTGCGTTATGCCAAGCATCGTCTGGAGGAAAGTGACGCACCATCCACCATGCGGGATATCACACCGCTGACGGCAAAGGCCGTCTGTGACTGCTGTGCAGCAGGCGATGCGCTGGCAGGAGAATGCATTGCCCATGCGGCAGAAGCGCTGGGAACTGCCATTGCCTGTGTGGGCTGTATTCTGAATCCGGAAGCATTCCTGTTTGGCGGTGGTATGGCGGCAGCAGGAGATATGATTCTGGAGCCGATCCGCAGGGTATACAATGAAAAGGTATTCCCGCCGCTGCGGGGTACACCGGTGCTGCAGGCAACCCTGGGCAATGAAGCGGGTATTACCGGCGGTGTCCGTCTGGTACAGGTATCCCAGTAAAAACAGAATTTACGAACCGCTCACCCTGTGGGCGGTTCTTTTTTTGTCCGCCGCTGCATACAATGGCAGGGAAGGAGGGATACCGAATGATGGAGAACATTCGGAGTGCACTTGCCTGTGCGGGGATCTGTTTGGGGATTTTATTGACAGCACGGATGCTGCGTTCAGTTGGTGCACTTTCCTTCCTGCCGGAAAGCAATGCCGGAAGGGCGGTGGCTGTGCTGGGGAGTCTGACCGGAGAAGAAAGCCTGAAGGATGGTCTGGTGGCGGTATTTGCCGCCGGTGGAAAATGAAACAGAAGGTGTATGCGGCACCGTCTTTTTATGTATTCTGGGCAGTGTTCTGTCTGTTGGATGAGGAAGGCGTGATGCCGCTGTTTCTCTGTGCGGCAGTAATCCATGAGCTGGGGCATGCAGCAGCGATCTATCTTTGCGGGGGAAGGATTGATGGCATTCGCCTTTGCGTCACCGGTGCGGTGTTAACCCAGGGGCGGTGTCTGGGTTATGGACAGGAATGTGTGATTGCACTGGCAGGCCCGGCTGCCGGACTGGCTGGGGCATGGCTGCTCTCAGGATATCCCATGGCAGCGGGAGCCAATCTGTTGTTGTCGTTGTTTAACAGCCTGCCGATTCTGCCCCTGGATGGGGGCTGTGCGGTGCGGAGCCTGCTTGGCTTGCTGCCGCCTGCAGCGGCGGATATCGGACAGAGATTGCTGGTGCTGTGGTCTGTGGCTGCGGCAATCCTGCTGACGGCTTTTGGTGCCGCATTGTTGGTGTATACCGGTCAAAATGCTTCGGCAATGGCTGCCGGAGGATTTCTTTTGTTTGCGAATGTGGCATTCTTGCGCAAACCGTCCAAGTATGGTATGATGGAACTGAATCATACCGGATGCCTGTGGAGAAGCCGATGGAAACAGAGGTGAAATCATGTTCTCTGTAGGAGATTCCGTGCTTCATCCCCTGCATGGTGCAGGGACCGTAACATCCATTGTGATTCGCCAGAAAGAAGGAAAAAAGCAGTATTATGCGCTGCATTTGCTGCTGGATGATATTGTGCTGTATATTCCGGTGTCCTGCAGCCGGCAGATTGGTCTGCGCCCGGTCTGCAGCCGGCAGAAAGCAGAGGAAATTTTAAAGGGCAAATTCGGCGGGCTTCCGCCTCAGCCCTCCAGCTGGAACTGCCGGTATCGGGAAAATATGGAGCGTGTCCGTTCCGGAGACATTTGCCGGGTGGCACAGGTGGTGGTATGCCTGCGGATGCGCAACCGGCGGCGGGCGCTGGCCGGAAATGAAAAACGAATTCTGGAATGTGCAGAAAAAATACTGTATTCCGAGCTGATGCTGGCAACCGGCATGAGCCGGGAGGATGTTTATCGAACCATGGAGCCGTTGTGGAACCAGCCGCGGCGGTGTTAGAGATAGAAAACTTACGGGGAACGGAAAGGACGAGACGTATGCTGAGTTTATGGAAAAAGAAGCCGCAGGAAGTACAGGAGCCGCGCGGCAAGCTGGTATATGCCATCATCCCAGCCGCCGGTTCCTCCCGCAGAATGGGCGGAGGAAACAAACTGGTTATGGAGCTTGGCGGACAGCCGGTCTTGTGCCGGACATTGCAGGTGTTTGAACAGTGCGACGCCATTGACGGCATCATTCTGGTATGCCGCAAACAGGATCAGACCATTTATGCCGATCTGTGTGCCGACTGGAAAATCAATAAGGTCATGCAGATTGTGGAAGGCGGCCCGTCCAGAGAGCATTCCGTGCTGAATGGCATTCTGGCGTGTAACAGTCAGATTGGTTATGTTGCCATTCATGATGCCGCCCGGCCGTTGATTACAGATGAAATCATCCGCAAAGCAGTGGAAACGGCAAAGCGGGATTCCGCGGCAGCGCCGGGTGTGCGCTGTAAGGACAGCATCCAGCGGATGCAGAAGGGCAGAATGATTGAGAACATCGACCGGGAAGCCATTGTGGCTGTGCAGACGCCTCAATGCTTTGATATTGACCTGATCCGGGCAGCGCTGACCCGTGCCATTGAACAGGAAATGCAGCTGACAGATGATTGCGGTGCGGTGACAGCCATGGGTCAGCCCGTCACCATCACGGATGGCAGCTATGAGAACATCAAGATCACCACGCCGGAGGATGTCATTCTGGGTGAAGCAATTTTGAAAGGAAGAATGCTCAAATGAGAATTGGACATGGCTATGATGTGCACCGTCTCACAGAAGGACGGAAATGCATCATCGGAGGCGTGGATATCCCGTATGACAAAGGCCTGCTGGGACACAGCGATGCGGATGTACTGACACATGCCATCATGGATGCACTGCTGGGTGCTGCGGCACTGGGAGATATCGGGCATCTGTTTCCCGACAACGATGACGCATTTCTGGGGGCGGACAGTCTCGTGCTGCTGTGCCGGGTACGGGAGGTGCTGGCGGAGCATGGCTGGAAGCTGGGCAATCTGGATGCAACCGTCATTGCACAGGCACCCAAAATGGCACCCCATATCAGCCGGATGCGGGAAAATATTGCAGACTGCCTGCAGACAGAGGTGGGCAATGTGAGCATCAAAGCCACAACAGAGGAACATTTGGGCTTTACCGGCTCCGGCGAGGGAATTGCCGCCCATGCGGTATGTCTGATTGAACCGCTGTGATACATAGAGAAAGTATTGGCGTGGGTCTGACGGCTCACGCCATTTTTTAATCCTACCAGAAAGAAGGGAAGATTTCTGATAACCTGTGTATCCTTTCGTTGCTGACGGGAAACATTTGTGCTATAATATTTTATGGACAAAGTCATGGCGCTGGAAAGGAAAGAAGATGTCAGCCCATGCTTTTCCGGGCGGGGAGGACTGCCGAGATGAAATCGAGAATCCTGATTGACGCGGATGGCTGTCCGGTTGTGGATCTGACGGTACGGATTGCAGCGGAGTATGGGGTGGAATGCCTGATTCTGTGTGATACGTCCCATTGGTTTGATAAACCGGGAGCAATAACGCTGGTATTCTCCAAAGGAGCAGACAGCGTGGATTTTGCCCTTGTCAATCTGCTGCGGCGCGGCGATGTTGTCGTTACCCAGGACTATGGCCTTGCGGCGATGTGCCTGGCACGAAACGCGGTGGTACTGCGGCAGGACGGACTGGAATATACCGCGGAAAACATGGATGCCCTGCTGATGGCGCGCCATACAGCCAGAAAAATCCGCAAAGGCGGCGGACGGCTGCATGGAATGGGAAAACGCCAGAAAAGCGAGGACAGGCAGTATGAATGTGCGCTTCGATGCGTGCTCGAACACGCGGATTCCCTGCGTCAAACAGATGTACAGGAGTGACAGATATATGGTTAAACCGATCAACAAAAACATTTTCTTCCTGCAGCAGAAGGCAGAACCGGCAACAAAGGCAGATGCACAGGTCATGCGGGATCTGCTGGATACCATGCAGGCCCATCAGATGGAATGTGCGGGTATGGCAGCCAACATGATAGGCGTAAATAAGCGGATCATTGTGGTCAATCTGGGCATGGTCAATCTGCTGATGGTCAACCCGGTGATTCTGAGCAAATCCGGCAAGTATGAGACCATGGAAGGCTGCCTGTCCCTGTCGGGAGAGCGCAAGGCCATCCGTTCCAGCGAGATTGAAGTGGAATATCAGGACAAGGATATGAAGAAGCATACCCAGAAGTTCAACGGCTGGATTTCCGAAATCATTCAGCATGAAATGGATCATCTGGAAGGCATCCTGATCTGATATGGCAGAGAAGTATGACATGGACGGGCTGTTTTACCGCCTGTCCCGTTCCAATTTCCGCAGCCGTTTTTGCCTGAAACAGAAGGATCGGGATTATGTCCGCAGCAAGGGCATGGATACGGTGCGCCGTCATGCGCAGGATTTTGTGCGTACCAGACTGGCACCGGCAGTCATTCCCAATGACGGAAAGCAGACCCCTATGCGCGGGCATCCTGCCTTTATTGCCCAGCATGCCACAGCAACCTGCTGCCGGGGCTGCCTGTCCAAATGGCATCATATCCCAGCGGGAGTACAGCTGACACAAGCCCAGCAGGATTATGTGGTGGATGTGATGATGGCATGGATTGACCGGCAGATGCAGCAGGAAAACAGCCGTTTTTAAAGCAAAAAATAAAACCGAAGCTGGCACATAAACCGGCTTCGGTTCTTTTTTATTCCCATATGGAAAATTTACAGCCGCAGTAGTTCTGGCGGTACAGGTCATAGTCTTTGGACAGCTGAATGGAACGCTTATAGCCTTCCTTTTTCTTAAAATCACCGGGCAGCCAGTGCATCCCATATTTTTTCGCCACTGATTCACCAATGGTATTGATAAGAGGAGCGTTTTTATGGGGACTGATGGTCAACGTAGTGGTCAGCAGGTCAAAGCCATGCTGTTTTGCCAGGGCGGCCGTATAATCCAGCCGCATTTCAAAGCATTTGGTGCAGCGGGCACCGCCTTCCGGCTCCTGTTCCAGCCCGCGGACCAGCTCAAAATAGCGTTCCGGGTCATAGTCACAGAGGATCGTTGGAATACCGAAGCAGTCACACAGCCGCAGCTGTTCGGACAGCCGGTGGTCATATTCCTCCGGCGGGTAGATGTTGGGATTATAGTAAAACAATGTGATGTCAAAATACTTTGACAAATATTCCATAACATAGCTGCTGCAGGGCGCACAGCAGCTGTGCAGCGCCAGACGTGGACGGTCCGTCAGTCCGGCAATGATTTGATCCAGTTTTTTCTGATAGTTTTCCATGCATATTCTCCTTCCGGATGTTATATTTTATTGTACACGCAGCAGGCAAATCTGTCCATAGAACCGGAGAAAATGTGTGTTCAAAATAAAAACATATAATTCCGGTAGGAAATATAATAAATACTCTTGACAGCGGCAGAAAAACATGGTAATCTATAGACAGTTCAAAAAGCCTATATAACAACTAGGAAATATGTGAATTGAGGTATATCATGAACACCAGACTTTTTATTACAAGACTGTATACTTTTTACGGACGAATGTGCGCATGCTGATCCGCACAACAAAAATAAGTTCACCTATCGTTCGAAAAAAGGAGTATAATAATTATGAGTGAGAAGAATTTCCATTTTGAAACCCTGCAGCTTCATGTAGGACAGGAGCAGGCTGACCCGACCACCGACGCAAGAGCGGTTCCGATTTACCAGACCACTTCCTATGTGTTCCATAACAGCGATCATGCACAGGCACGTTTTGGCCTTGCAGATGCAGGCAATATCTACGGCAGACTGACCAACCCCACCGAGGATGTTTTTGAAAAGCGTATCGCGGCGCTGGAAGGCGGTTCCTCCGCTCTGGCAGTGGCATCCGGTGCAGCAGCCCTGAGCTATACCTTCAAGACGCTGGCACAGCACGGTGACAACATTGTAGCAGCCAAGACCATTTACGGCGGTACCTATAATTACCTTGCCCACACCCTGCCGAAGGACGGCGTTACAACTACTTTCGTTGACCCGGATGACGTTTCCAACTTCGAGAAGGCAATTGATGAAAATACCAAGGCAGTTTTCTTTGAGTCGCTGGGCAATCCGAATTCCAACCTGATTGACATTCAGGCAGTTGCAGATATCGCCCATGCCCATGGCGTTCCGGTAGTCATCGACTCTACCTTTGCAACACCCTATCTGCTGCGTCCGTTTGAGTACGGTGCGGATATCGTGGTACATTCCGCAACCAAGTTCATTGGCGGCCATGGCACTACGTTGGGCGGCGTGATTATTGAGAGCGGCAAGTTTGACTGGAAGGCATCCGGACGGTTTGCTTCCCTGGTTGATCCGGACCCGTCCTATCATGGCATCAGCTTTGTGGATGCCTGTGGCCCGGCAGCATTCACCACCAAGATTCGTGCGATCCTGCTGCGTGATACCGGTGCAACCCTGTCTCCTTTCAATGCATTCCTGCTGCTGCAGGGTCTGGAAACCCTGTCTCTGCGCGTAGAACGCCATGTGGAAAATACCAAGAAGGTTCTGGCATATCTCCAGTCTCAGCCGCTGGTAGAATCCATCAATCATCCGTCTCTTGATCCCAAGTACAAGGATCTGTACAGCAAGTATTTCCCCAACGGTGCAGGCTCTATCTTTACCTTCACCATTAAGGGCGGCGAAGCAGAAGCAAAGAAGTTTATTGATTCCCTGAAGATCTTCTCCATTCTGGCAAATGTTGCCGATGTGAAGTCTCTGGTGATCCATCCGGCTACCACCACCCACAGCCAGTGCACGGCAGAGGAGCTGGAGGATCAGGGCATTTATCCGAACACCATCCGTCTGTCCATTGGTACGGAGCATTACGAGGACATTATCTGGGATCTGGATCAGGCATTCCAGGCAATCCAAGCATAAACAAGTGATATTTCCTGTCGGCCGGAGCAGTTACTGCTTCGGCTGGCATCGCATCTATAATTTTGAAAAGAGGTTATTGTTATCATGTCTGTTAAAACAAGCATTACCCAGCTGATTGGCGGTACCCCGCTGCTGGAGCTGGTCAATTATGAAAAAAATCATCAGCTGAATGCAAAGATTCTGGCAAAGCTGGAATTTTTCAATCCGGCAGGCAGCGTCAAGGATCGTGTGGCTTCTGCTATGATTGCGGATGCAGAGGCTTCCGGCGTGCTCAAGCCGGGTGCCACCATCATTGAGCCGACTTCCGGCAACACCGGTATCGGTCTGGCGGCAGTTGGTACGGCAAAGGGATACCATGTCATTCTGACCATGCCGGAAACCATGAGTGTGGAACGCCGCATGCTGGTAGCGGCATATGGTGCAGAGGTTGTCCTGACCTCCGGTTCTGCCGGCATGAAGGGTGCGATTGCCAAGGCAGAGGAACTGGAAAAGTCCATTGAAAATGCGGTCATTCTGGGACAGTTTGTCAACCCGGCAAATCCGAAGGCACATTATGAGACCACTGGACCGGAAATCTGGAAGGATACTGAGGGCAAGGTGGATATTCTGGTGGCAGGTGTCGGCACAGGCGGTACCGTGACCGGCATCGGCAAATATCTGAAGGAACAGAACCCGAATGTGAAGGTGGTTGCAGTAGAACCGGCTTCTTCTCCGGTACTGTCCCAGGGCAAGGCAGGTCCCCACAAGATTCAGGGTATTGGTGCAGGCTTTGTACCGGATACGCTGGATACCGGTGTATATGATGAAGTTTTCCCGGTTGAAAATGAGGATGCTTTTGCAACCGGCCGTGCTGTAGCAAAAACGGAAGGTGTTCTGGTTGGTATTTCCTCCGGTGCTGCTCTGTATGCGGCAACTCAACTGGCAAAGAGACCGGAAAATGCCGGCAAGACCATTGTTGCCGTGCTGCCGGATACCGGTGAGCGTTATCTGTCTACTGCTCTGTTCTCCGAGTAAAAAATATAGTATAATAAACCCACAGCCCGCCCGAAGGCAAATTTTCAGACCTGCGGAACGGCTGTGGGATTTTTTGATTTTGTGAGGTGGATATATGAAAGATAGCATTGAACAGC
>CAMBYS010000086.1 GCA_945872165.1 uncultured Clostridia bacterium
CATCCGGATGGTGGTGCACGGTTTGTATTTACACTGCCGCTGGAGGAGGAAGCATGAACAGAGAGACCATTTTGATTGTAGAAGATGAGCAGCCCATTGCCCATGTGCTGACCACAGTGCTGTCGGCAAATGGATATCATACCCTGCAGGCAAGTACCGGCAGTTTGGCGCGTTCCATCATCAATTCCCATTGCCCGAGCCTGATTCTGCTGGATCTGGGCCTGCCGGATGTGGATGGACTGGAGCTGCTGCGCTGGCTGCGGGGCTGGTCCGGCGTGCCGGTGCTGGTGGTGTCTGCCCGAGAAGAGGAAGGGCAGAAGGTTGAGGCACTGGATCTGGGGGCAGATGACTATATCACCAAGCCTTTTGGCACCTCGGAGCTGCTGGCACGTATCCGTACTGCGCTGCGTCACCAGGCCAAGCTGGATTCCGGCGATGATATGCCCCGGGGAAGCTATACGGTACGTGACCTGACGGTGGATTTTGAGCGCAGGCAGGTGACAATAGCTGGTGAACTGATCCATCTGACCCAGATTGAATACAAAATTGTCGCACTGATTGCCCGCCGTCCGGGACGGGTGCTGACCTATGATTACATCATCAGCCGTATCTGGGGACCCTATGCCACTAATAACAATCGCATTCTCCGGGTCAATATGGCACATATCCGGCGGAAGCTGGAGCCGAATCCTGCAGAACCCTATTACATCCGCACGGAAATCGGTGTAGGCTACCGTATGGCGGAGGAATAACAAAAAAACCTGAGAGGCAGCATGGCTTCTCAGGTTTTCATTTTTTATTGGTGGGGAAGAGACAGCTCCGGCTTTTCATGGATAACCAGCAGGATTTTGACGCTGGGCTTGTCCAGCCCCGGCTTGATCCGCTTGATGTATACATGATAACGGAACTTTTCTACATAGAGATGATAGATTTTGGCATCCTTATCACTTAATTTGCCAATTTCCTCGCTGTTTTCCGTGATAACAGTACAATTTGAACCGTTGGAATCGCAGATGATGAATACCGGCTGCCCTTTGACACAGGTGTCAATGACCTGCTGGCGGGATTTTTTACCGGTTCCTTTCAGCTTCCATACCAGCCGCACATCGCCATTGGGAGCGGGAGAAGGGAGTTGTTCTCCGGTTTGCTCATAAACAGTTTGCATTTCCTTACTGCGCAGTTCTGGCTGTTCCATAGCGGTGCCCTCCATCTTTGTTACTCAAAACTATCCATAATTATAGCATATTCCTGTGCTGCAATCAACGTTGGCAGGGGATTTTCCTGTCGTTGGCAGTCAAACTGTGTATGGAAAAAAGTTTAAAATTGAACCTTTATTCATGTATAGTTTGTAGTATACTAGATTTAGAGTGAAACGCGCGATGACTCCGAAAAGAAATACTACTATTACGAGGGGTTTACTATGTCTGAAAGATATGAACTGAACAAACAGCTGGCACAGATGCTCAAGGGCGGCGTTATTATGGACGTTACCACACCGGAACAGGCAAAGATTGCAGAGCATGCAGGTGCCTGCGCAGTTATGGCACTGGAACGCATTCCGGCAGATATCCGTGCTGCCGGCGGTGTATCCCGCATGAGCGATCCGAAAATGATTAAAGGTATCCAGCAGGCAGTCAGCATTCCGGTTATGGCCAAGGTCCGCATCGGACATATTGCAGAGGCACAGATTCTGCAGGCCATTGAAATTGACTATATTGATGAATCTGAAGTACTTTCTCCGGCAGATGATATTTACCACATTGACAAGACCAAGTTTGATGTTCCCTTTGTCTGCGGTGCCCGTGATCTGGGCGAAGCCCTGCGCCGTATTGCAGAAGGTGCATCCATGATTCGTACCAAGGGCGAGCCGGGAACCGGCGATGTGGTACAGGCAGTACGCCATATGCGCAAGATGATGCAGGAAATCCGGCGTGTTACCTCTATGCAGGAGGATGAGCTGTATGAAGCAGCCAAGCAGCTGCAGGTACCGTATGCACTGCTGCGCCAGGTAAAGGAAACCGGACGCCTGCCGGTAGTAAATTTTGCAGCAGGCGGCGTGGCAACTCCGGCAGATGCTGCACTGATGATGCAGCTGGGTGCAGAGGGCGTCTTTGTCGGCTCCGGTATCTTCAAGTCCGGCAATCCGGCCAAGCGTGCCGCTGCCATTGTACAGGCAGTGACCCATTACAATGATCCGTACAAGCTGGCAGAGCTGTCGGAGGATCTGGGTGAAGCCATGGTCGGCATCAATCCGGAGGAAATCCAGCTGATTATGGAGGAACGCGGCAAATGACAATCGGTGTGCTTTGCCTGCAGGGAGCCTTTGCTGAGCATGAGGCACGGCTGAAGGAGCTGGGGGCACAGGCGGCAGAGCTGCGCAGTGCAGAAGATCTGCAGCAGCCCCTTGACGGACTGATTCTGCCCGGCGGCGAATCCACCACCATGGGCAAGCTGCTGCGGGATCTGGATATGCTGCAGCCGGTTCAGGAGAAAATCTGTTCCGGCATGCCGGTATTCGGTACCTGTGCAGGCTTGCTGCTGCTGGCGGAACAGATTGAAAATGATACCAGACGGCATCTTGCCACCATGTCGATTACCGCAAGCCGCAATGCCTATGGCAGACAGCTGGGAAGCTTTTTTACCCAGGCATCCTTTGCGGGAAATGGTGACATTCCGATGACCTTTATCCGTGCGCCGTACATCACCCAGGTGGGCGATGGTGTGGAGGTGCTGGCGGTTGTGGAGGGAAAAATTGTTGCAGCCAGACAGGACAACCAGCTGGTGACGGCATTCCATCCGGAACTGAATGGGGATACCACCGTACACGCATATTTTTTGCAGATGGTTTCCGACAGCATGCAGGCGAAATCCCAAAACTGCAGCAGGAAACAGAGCCGGGGCAATTCACATGCCCCGGCTCATACTTTTGTGTGTCAAAGAAATTTTTTCATCTGGTTGATGTTGGCCTGTTCTGTGGCAATCAGCTTGTTGGCAAGGCTGGTCACAGCGGTATCACTGACATTGCATTCCCTCATGGTCTGCATGCCCTTGGTCACGCCCATGGTGTTGCCCCGGATCATCATATCCGCAATATTGGATTGGGAGGAATCCATCATGGTTTTTACCCCGGAGGACAGCTCACTGGACCATTTGGCAAATGCGCTGACATCCTCCGGTCTGCCGCCGTGCTTGCGCAGCAGCTGATCTGCGGAGCTGTGGATTTTATTGTATTCGGTGCGCTGCTGCTCCAATGCCTGACGGAAGGTGCCGTCTGCATACTGGATGACGGAATCAATGCCGTCCACGCCCATTTCTGTGGTCTGGCGGATGTGGTTGAGTAATGTGCAGTCGTCTTTCATATACGTTCACCTCAGAAAAAGTATCCGCAGCAGCCAGGATTTTTATGCGGCAAACAGAAAAAAGTCCCGCATACAGATGCTGTATGCGGGACAGGAAATGACTGGATTATTCGTCAAACAGAGGCGTGCTGAAATAGCGTTCCGCTGTATCCGGCAGGACAGTGACCACGGTTTTTCCGGGGCCAAGTTTTTTGGCGAGCTTGCGGGCTGCCGCAACATTGGTACCGCTGGAAATGCCGCACATCAGACCCTCCAGCCTTGCCAGATCCTTGGAGGTCTGGATGGCCTCTTCGTCGGTGACAATATAAATATCATCATAAATGCCGGTATTCAGGATATCCGGGATCAGACCGTCACCAATGCCCATCTGCAGATGGGTACCTACGGTACCGCCTGCCAGAATGGCGGCATTCTGGGGTTCTACCGCCCAGATGGTCATATTCGGATTCTTTTCCTTTAACACTTCGCCGATACCGGTGATGGTACCGCCGGTACCGATGCCGGAGCAGAAGCCGTCAATGGGACCGTCAACCTGTGCCAGAATTTCCAATGCGGTCTGGCTGCGGTGCACCGCCGGATTTGCCGGATTGGCAAACTGCTGCGGGACAAATACCTTCGGATTTTCCTCTGCCATACGCAGGGCAGTCTGCAGGCATTCATCAATACATTTGCCGATATCACCGTCGTCATGGATCAGGATTACCTCAGCACCGTAATGGCGCACCAGCTTGCGGCGTTCCTCACTGACAGAATCCGGCATGATGATGATGGTCTGATAGCCGCGCACGGCACCGATCAGGGCAAGACCAATGCCCTGGTTGCCGCTGGTGGGTTCCACAATGGTGGAATCCGGCCCGATCAGGCCCTTTTCCTCTGCGTCTGCAATCATGTTGAATGCAGTACGGGTCTTAATAGAACCGCCCACATTCAGACCCTCAAATTTGACCAGAATCTGTGCGCTGTCCGGTTCTGCCATACGGCTCAGGCGGATAATCGGCGTGTGCCCCATTGCCTCAAGTACATTATTATAAATCATGCTGTCCATCCTCTATCATAAGCCTGCAGAACCAGTCCGCAGGCAAAAATCTTTGTGTTGTTACACCAAAGAATCATTATACCGTATTTTTATGGATAATGCAATGAAAACGTGACAGAATGCTCAATCCTCTTTTTCCGTATCCGCTGTACCATGGTTTGCGGCATATTCCGTGTCATAGGTTGTCGGCACGGTTTTTTCCATCATGAACTCACCAAAGGCAGTTTCTGCAATTTCCCGGATATGGGAAGTGCTCATATCCACACGGCCTGCCAGGGCATGGGAGCTGGCACGTTCCTCTGTGTAGTCATCCAGCGGAATGACAGTATAATTGCGCCAGCTGGAATTATACCAGCAGACCAGGGGCATGACACCCGGATTTTCCACCACAATGGAACCATCCGTCTGCCGGGTCAGTGTTACCTGCAGCATGCCTTCCACCATGGTTGCGGATTTATCCTGAGCGGAAATAAAGTTGCCGGTGGAGTAGATACAGAAAGCCCGGTTGCCATTGTCCGCCTCTATCCATTTCGCAGGCTGGCATACATGGGGATGGGAGCCGATAATGACAGACGCACCGTTTTCTGCCAGAAATTCTGCAAGATCCGCCTGTTCTTCATTTTCCGTATCCTGATATTCCTGGCCCCAATGCATGGCAACCACAACTGCGTCACAGTTTTCCCGGACCTTTGCCATCTCTTCCGCAATTTTATCTTTATCAATCAGGGAAACCAGATCCGGATTGTCCTCCGGCAGGGAATTGCCATTCAGTCCATAGGTATAGGCAAGAAAACCAATTTTCAGGCCATTGCGTTCTATATAGCGGACTTTTGCCCGATCTTCCGCGTCACGGGCAATACCCACACGGATGATGCCGTCATCTGCATGGGAATCCCAGAAATCCAGGGTATCATACATAGCGCTGGAGCCGGAATCCATGGCATGGTTGTTGGCATGACCGATAACATCAAAGCCGGCATCAATCAAAGCCTCTCCGCAGGCCTGAGGCGTATTGAAGCAGGGATAGCCGGCAGGCTCACCGGTACCCAGAGGGGATTCCTGATTGACAAAAGCAATATCAGCAGCCTCTACATATGGCTTGATATTTTCATAAAAGGATGTAAAGTCATAGCTTCCGTCGCCGTTGGAAGCATCCTTTAATAAGGTGTTATGGATCAGATTGTCACCCACGGCAATCAGGGAAACACTAGCAGGCTCATACACCTGTTCCTCCGGTTCTTCCTTTTCTTCCTGTTTTTTGGTTTCAGCGGTGTCCTGCGCCGAAGAAGTGGGGGTATCCGGTTCAGAGGTAGAATCTGAGATCCGATTTCCAATTGCCCGAATCGCGCTGGCAATCACAATAAGCAGCACCAGACAGCAGACAGCAACCAAAGTTATGCGTCTGCGTCTGCGTTTTTGAACGAGAAGGCGTTTGCGTCTGGCAGCTTCCCGGGACAGTGGTTTTTTCTGTGACATAATTGCTTTTCCTTTCCTCTTGATTTTCCGTATTTCCAGTTTGACAAGAAACGACCGGATTGTCAAGTACAAATTGTAACATAATTGGAGTTGATGGGTAACTTTTGAAATTTTCCTGCAGGATGTTGACTTTTTTACAGTGGTGTTTTACGATTATTCTTGGAATAAGGAATGGGTTTTTTCTTACGGAGGGATATATCAATGAAACAAAAAAATGCGATGCAACGAGCGATATGTGTCATAGGACACAAAAACCCGGACACGGATTCCATTTGTTCCGCCATAGCCTATGCACATCTGAAAAATATGATTTCAGATTGTGAATATGAACCCCGAAGGGCAGGAGAGATTAACCAGGAAACAGCGTTTGTACTCAACCGATATCATATGAAGACACCGGAAAGCTGTCTGGATGTACATGCAACGGTAAGTGATATTGATATTCGATATGTGGATGGTGTGGATGAAAAGATGACTCTGCGCCGGGCATGGGAAACCATGCGAGATCATGATATTACTACGCTGCCTATCACCACAGAGGATGACAAGCTGGAAGGCCTGATTACCCTGAAACGTCTTGCCATGGCGAATATGGACAGTCTGGATCCCCATGCAGTTGCCAATGCCTGCACACCTATCAGCAATATTGTGGAAACCCTGCAGGGGGAACTGATTACCGGCAACGAGGATATGGTAGTGGACCATGGCAAAATTGTCATTGCAGCAGGAAGCCCGGAAGCCATGGAAAACATGGTGGAGCCGGGAGATATCGTACTGGTTGCCAACCGGTATGAGGCGCAGCTGTGCGCCATTGAACTGGAAGCGGCGTGTCTGGTTGTCTGCATGACCCCCAACATTGCCAAGACCATCATTAAAATTGCCAAGGAACATAACTGTACCGTTATCAGTACACCATATGATACCTATGCAGCCTCCTGCCTGATTAACCAGAGTATTCCGATCCGGCATCCGATGGCAAGAACCATGATAAAATTCCAACTGTCCACACCGATTGAAGAGGCCAAGAAGGTCATGGGACAGGTGCGCCACAATTATTTCCCGGTTGTGGATAAGCAGGGCTATTATCAGGGTGTTATTTCCCGCCGTAACCTGCTGAATTTGCAGCGCAAACAGTTGATTTTAGTGGATCACAATGAAAAAACACAGTGTGTGGATGGTTTTGAGGAAGCAGATATTCTGGAAATCATCGACCATCACCGCATCGGCAGCCTGGAAACCAGCGGACCGGTATATTTCCGCAATCATCCGGTGGGCTGTACGGCAACTATTATCTATCAGATGTACTGTGAAAATTCCGTCAAGATTGAACCGGATATAGCAGGTATCCTGTGCAGTGCGATTTTATCGGATACCCTGATTTTCCGTTCACCCACCTGCACACCGCAGGATGAATATGCAGCACATCAGCTGGCACAGATTGCCGGAATTGACATAGAAGTTTTTGCCAAGGAGATGTTTGAAGCAGGAGAGAATCTGCAGGGGAAAAATGCGGAACAGCTGCTGCTGCAGGATTATAAGGTATTTGTCAGCGGTACAAAGCTGCGTTTCGGTGTGGGGCAGGGCAGTTATGTCAGCACAAAGAACCGTGAAGCAGCCAAGCAGATGCTGGAAGGCAAGCTGGAGGAAATCCGTGAGCTGGAACGGGTCGACATGATTTTCTATCTGCTCACCAATATTCTGGATCAGTCCAGTGAGGTTCTGTTTGCCGGAAAGGATGCAGCAGAAACACTGGCAAATGCGTTCCACTGTGAGGTGAACCCGGAAAAGCCGCTGCTGCTGCATGGAGTGGTCTCCCGCAAAAAGCAGTTTATTCCTTCCATGCTCGGCGCGATGCAGAACCAGTAACATTGTGTACCAATACAAAGATAAAAGGAAAGAGGGCGCAGGATGCGTCCTCTTTTTTTCGCGATATAAGTAATTGCACGATGGTGATATGAAAGTTCGTTGACAATCGGAGCAAAAAATGTTATGCTGATCATATAAAGAGGCACACTGATAGACGGCGCGCTCTCACATTAGAAGAGTATTTGTTCAGAAAATAACCGCCCATGTTTCCTACGCACGGCGGTTATTTTCTTTTGCTATAAAAAGCAATCAATGCGATTACAAACATTCCAAACGTGCAAAGCAGTTCGAGAAGCTGAAATACTTCGGAATATGTAATATATTGCACCGTATCGTCCCTCCCTTCATAAAGAGAGGGACGAAAGAAAACAGGTTCATTCCCTCTCTGGAATCGACAGGGAGAACGCAGCCGCCTATTACCGTAAATTGGTGTGCCTGTTATCAGAATAGCAGATATATCTATATGGGTCAAGCGGAAATCACGGCGATAGTGTATACTACGTTCCATGCTGTACGAGTATTTGAGGAAATGCGTCAGAGATTGCCGGATAAAAAAAGCCACAAGACGGATGTCTCATGGCTTTTTGATACATGGCGGAGAGGATGGGATTCGAACCCATGTGCGATTGCTCGCAAACTGATTTCGA
>CAMBYS010000087.1 GCA_945872165.1 uncultured Clostridia bacterium
TTCCCTTTCTGATGTCATTTCAACTCTGATTGCATTCTGGGGTGTCCGGATGTCCAAAAAAGCTGCCGATAAATCCCATCCCTACGGTCATGAACGCATTGAATGTGTGGCTTCCCTGATTCTCGGCCTTCTTCTGATGGCAACCGGTGTCGGTATCGGAAAGGTTGGCCTGCAGACCATTTTATCCGGTGAATATGACACCCTTGCCGTTCCCGGTGCCATCGCTCTCACTGCGGCAGTTGTGTCGATTGCGCTGAAGGAAGCCATGTTCTGGTATACCCGGCATTATGCCAAGCTGCTCAATTCTGCCGCTTTTATGGCAGATGCATGGCATCACCGTTCCGATGCCTTTTCCTCCATCGGTTCCCTTCTGGGTATCGGCGGTGCTATGCTCGGCTTTCCGGTGCTGGATTCGGTTGCCAGTGTGGTCATCTGCCTGTGTATCCTGAAGGTAGCTTATGACATCCTCAAAGACGCGCTGACCAAAATGCTTGACACCTCCTGTGGAGAAGATTATGATCGGCAGCTGCGGGAGTACATCGCTGCACAGGAAGATGTCATTGGTGTGGATGTGCTGCGCTCCCGTATGTTCGGAAACAAAGTCTATGTGGATCTGGAAATTGAAATGGATGGTGACAAAACACTGCGGGAAAGCCATGCGGTGGCTGAACGGATTCATGACAATGTGGAAACCGATTTTCCCAATGTCAAGCACATCATGATCCATGTCAATCCCGCTGAGCCAAAACAATAAAAAAACAGGAGCGGTGTCCCCATCGGATGCCGCTCCTGTCTTTATATGTTGCTTACTTTGTTCTGGATGCAATCAGCGGAATCAATACGCCGCCAATGCCATTGCCAAGGATAATCACCACAAGGCACAGGATTGCCTTCATGCCCCATGCCATGCCTGCAGAGATGTAATACATATCCGCAATGGAATGTTCCATGCCGCACAGAATGAACACCGGTACGCCCAGGAAAATACCCAGTACCTGAATCAGCGGGTCATTCGAGCGTTTAAAGCCATCCACTGCCAGATACATCAGGATGCCGCAGCCAATTGCCAGAATCAGCAGGCTGAGGTAGGAATCTCCCAGCTTGACTGCACACATGTCCGCCGCAGTCTGGCACAGCTCCTTCTGTCGGGTCAGTGCCAGCGGCAGACCCATGCAGGCAGTGCCCACCAGATTACCCGCAAGCACAACCAGCAGACGGATCACATAATCCACATGCAGATTGTCCGGCAGGTAGCCTACCATACCGGTATACAGGGCAAACCCCCTGGTCAGAATGGCAAACAGACCGATAGAAAACAGGAATGCGCCGACGTATTTATTGGAACAGGCCAGATATACCGTTCCGCCGATGCCAATACAGATACCTGCCAGCACAGCACGTAAAAACAGCTTTCCTTTTGTCTCCATCACAAAAGCCTCCTCTATTTTTCATATGCCCATACATCATAACACAAATTTCTGAAAAATCCACCTGTCTCCCGTGACTTTTTTGAATCTTGTATACCCTGTCTATGCTTTCCCCATATCTTTTGCAAAACAGTGGATAACCTGCTGATTTTATGCTAAAATCAGAACGGTAAACATTTCCCTCTGAAAGAAATAAGGTGAATACATGCTGCATTTGATTGCTTTGGATCTGGACGGAACCCTGCTGCATACCGATAAGGGGCTGACCGACCGGACACGAACCATTCTGACAACATATATGGAACAGGGAACCCATGTGGTGGTAGCCAGCGGGCGTTCCTATGCTTCCCTGCCCCAGGAAGTCATGTCGGTTCCCGGCATTGAATATGCCATTACTTCCAATGGCGCTGCCATCTGTAAAAAAAGCACCGGAGAAAAGCTGTTTCATTTCCCGCTCAAGCCTGCCTGTGCCCAGCGCTTGCTACAGCTGATTGCCGACACCGGTGCGGTATTTGAAACCTTTCTGGACGGTGTCCCCTATGCGGCGGCGGACTATGTCAGCCATCCTACCCGTTACGGCGCCGCTGAACATGCCATTCCCTATATCCAGCAAACCCGAAAGCCTGTACCGGATCTGCTCGCCTTTGCCCGGGAGCATCTGGAGGAACTGGACTGCATTGACCTGATTACTGCCAATCCGGAGCAGAAACAGCAGCTGCTGGAGCTTGCCCGGGAAATTCCGGGAATTTACATCACTTCCTCGGTTCCCTATCTGCTGGAAATCTCCGATGCGGCTGCCGGAAAAGGCGCTGCTGTGCGGAAGCTGGCGGCATATCTGGACATTCCGCCGGAAGAGATTGCTGCCTTTGGCAATGCGGAAAATGATGTGGATATGATGCAGTTCGCCGGTATCGGTGTGGCAGTTGCCAACAGCCCGGCCCATGTACAGGCAGCTGCGGATTATGTCACCCTTTCCAATGATGCGGATGGTGTTGCCGTCTTTCTGGAACAGCTGTACCATGGAGCTATACCGTCATCGAACAAACAATAAAAAAATGAGGCTTGCCGGCTGTATTGCTTCCGGTAAGCCTCGTTTGTTTTTTGACTTTATCCTTCAAAAGCCTGGCTGATGCTGCTGTAATGCAGGAAAATACCATCCTCTGCCAGCTTTTTGATCTCATCCAGATCGGCAAATTTAAAGCCCAATGCTTCCTTCTCCTGGATATGTACATCCTCTTCGGCAACATCCATCTCAAAGCGGTAAATGTCCACAAAGTAATTGTCACCCTCATCCGGATTGACCCGCTTGTAGCTGAACAGATAGCCGCCCTCTGCCTGGCTTACATCCAGACCGGTTTCCTCACGGATTTCACGCTGGATCGCCTGCTCCGAGGTCTCACCTGCCATAACACCGCCGCCGGAAACTTCCCACCAGCCCGGTGCCCAGGATTTTGTCATCACACGCTGGGTAATCAGGAACTTTCCATCCGGGCGATGAATGACGCCCAGTACCGTCAGGTGAAATTCTCCCGGCTTCATGTTCCAGTCATTGCGCTTCATGGTGCGTCCGGTCAGCTGCTTGTTTTCATCATAAATATCCCATAATTCCATTGTATTGTTCTCCTGTTTCTGTATCAGTCCGTGTATCCGGCCAAAGACCTGCCGTTGTTTTCAGCAGAGCATCCGTCCCTTCCACGTTCCTGTTTTCATCTTCCGCATTATTATACCATCTCATCCCGTTCTGTCAATGCGGAACACAATCTTCTATGGAAAAAATTCAGCATTTTACCCAATTTTTACAATACTGTCCTCCCAGCGCAGAAATCCGTCCCAAAACATTCCTCTTTCGCATTTTGATGATATGCCAGCTGATTTTTTCCGGTGCAATCGGTACATTCTGCCAATTGCCCGAAGCTCCTTGCCTTTCCGACAGCATTATGTTAAAATTGCGTTAAGGGAATCTGCAGTATGTTCCGACCGGTCATATCGGCAATCTTGTTCCACAAAAAGATATATTATAAGGAGGTATGAAACATGAAAGAGAAACGGAAATTATCCCTTGCCCTGCAGATCTTTATCGCGCTGGTGCTGGCCATCATTGCGGGTCTGCTTCTGGGAAATCATGCGGAATTTGCTGAAAGCTACATCAAGCCCTTTGGCACCATTTTCCTCAATCTTCTCAAATTCATTGTCGTTCCCATCGTGCTGTTCTCCATCATGAGCGGTATCATTTCCATGCAGGATATCCGCAAGGTGGGTTCCATCGGCCTGAAAACTGTCATTTATTACCTGTGTACCACCGCCTTTGCCATTACCATTGGCCTGATCGGCGGTAACCTGTTCAAGGGCCTGTTCCCTGTGGTTGCCACAACCAATCTGACCTATGAGGCTGCCGAGGCAACATCCTTTATGGATACATTGGTAAACATCTTTCCATCCAACTTTATCCAGCCAATGTCTGAGGCCAATATGCTGCAGGTCATTGTCATGGCGCTGCTGATTGGCTTCGCCATTATTCTGATTGGCGATGAGGCTTCCATGGTCATCCGCGGCGTCAACAGCCTGAATGCCGTTTTCATGAAGTGTATGGAAATGATCCTCAAGCTGTCCCCCATTGGCGTATTCTGCCTGCTCTGTCCGGTGGTTGCCACCAACGGCGCTGCAATCATCGGCTCCCTGGCTATGGTTCTTCTGGCTGCTTACATCTGCTATATCGTCCATGCGGTTGTGGTTTATTCCACTGCTGTACGGACTATGGGCGGCATGAACCCGGCTGCATTCTTTAAAGGCATGCTCCCTGCTATCATGTTCGCATTCTCCAGTGCCTCTTCTGTAGGCACACTGCCTATCAATCTGGAATGCACCGAAAAAATGGGGGCTTCCAGAGAAATCGCTTCCTTTGTCCTGCCGCTGGGCGCTACCATTAATATGGATGGTACGGCGATTTATCAGGGTGTCTGTGCGATCTTTATCGCTGCCTGCTATGGCATCAATCTGACTTTCCCCCAGATGCTGACCATTGTACTGACTGCAACCCTGGCTTCTATCGGTACTGCCGGTGTCCCGGGTGCCGGTATGGTTATGCTTGCCATGGTACTTACCTCTGTCGGTCTGCCGGTGGATGGCATTGCACTGGTTGCCGGTGTGGACCGTATCTTTGACATGGGCCGTACCGTTGTCAACATCACCGGTGATGCCTCCTGCACCATGATTGTTTCCAATCTGGAGCGGAAAAAGGATCTGAAGCGGGCACAGAAGCAGAATGCATTGAGAAACAAATAATGTCTTTTTCAAAGAAATAAAACAAGAACAGCTGTCTCCTGGTACATTTACCTTGAGACAGCTGTTTTTTCTATTCGGATTATACAATCAGCATACCGACCAGATGGACAATCATGGCACAAATCCATGCAATGCCGCACTGTAATATTACAATGCCTGCCGCCCATTTTCCGCCCAACTCCCGCTTGATGGAAGCAATCGCTGCCACGCAGGGCGTATACAGCAGGCAGAATACCAGCAAGGAGGCTGCTGACAGCGGAGAAATCACCTGATACAGCAGATCCTGGGTGCCAAACAGGATAGACAGGGTAGAAACCACACTCTCCTTGGCAATAAAACCGGTAATCAGTGCTGTGGAAATGCGCCAATCGCCAAAGCCAAGAGGTGCAAATACCGGCGCAATCCAACCGGCTACCATGGCAAGGATACTATTCTGGGAATCGGTGACCAGATTCAGATGAGAGTCAAAGGTCTGCAGGAACCAGATGATAATGGTTGCCAGAAAGATAACGGTAAACGCACGCTGCAGGAAATCCTTTGCCTTTTCCCACAGCAGCTGTGCCACATTTTTCAGTCCCGGCATACGGTAATTGGGCAGCTCCATGACGAACGGAACCGCTTCACCCCGGAATGCGGTATTCTTGGAAATCAATGCGGTAAGAATGCCCACTGCAATGCCGGTGAAATACAGGAGCACCATAACCAGTCCGCCATGCTTGGGGAAAAATGCCGCAGTGAAAAATCCATAAATCGGCAGCTTCGCCGTACAGCTCATGAACGGAATCATCATGATGGTCATTTTACGGTCACGCTCAGAGGGCAGTGTCCGGCTGGACATGACACCCGGTACCGAACAGCCAAATCCAATGAGCATTGGCACAATGCTTCGTCCGGACAGACCAATCTTTCGCAGCAGCTTATCCATCACAAAGGCGACACGGGCCATGTATCCGGTATCCTCCAGCAGAGACAGGAAGAAGAACAGCGTGACAATGATGGGCAGGAAGCTCAGCACACTGCCCACACCGTTAAAGATGCCGTCAATTACCAGTGAATGCAGCACTTCATTGACATTCCATGCAGTCATCCCCGCATCCGCCATGGCAGTCAGGCTTTCAATGCCGCTTTCCAGCAGCCCCTGCAGCCATGCGCCGATGACATTGAAGGTCAGCCAGAATACCAGTGCCATAATGCCAATAAAGGCAGGGATTGCCGTATATTTGCCGGTGAGGAACTGGTCAATTTTCCGGCTGCGTTCCCGTTCCTTGCTTTCCCGTGCCTTGACTACGCATCGGTCTACCAGCTTTCTAATAAACGCAAACCGCATGTCGGCAATGGCTGCTGCCCGGTCCAGACCGCGTTCCTCCTCCATTTGGCAGATAATATGCTCCACCATCTCCTGTTCATTTTCGGTGAGCTGGAGGATATTCATGATGCGTTGGTCACCTTCCACCAGCTTGGTTGCGGCAAAACGAACCGGAATTTCCACCTTTTCCGCATGGTCCTGAATCAGATGCATAATGCCGTGCAGACAGCGGTGTACCGCACCTCCATGGTCGCTTTCATCACAGAAATCCTGTCTGCCCGGTCGTTCCTGATATTTGGCCACATGCACCGCATGATTGACTAGCTCTTCAATGCCTTCATTTTTCGCCGCGGAGATGGGCACTACCGGAATGCCCAGCAGTTCCTCCATGGCATTGATGTAAATACTGCCGCCGTTGCCGCGCACCTCATCCATCATATTGAGTACCAGCACCATGGGCACATCCAGCTCCATCAGCTGCATGGTCAGATACAGATTTCGTTCAATATTCGTGGCATCCACGATGTTGATAATACCCTTTGGCTTTTCGTTGACGATAAACTGCCGGGAAACAATTTCCTCACTGGTATAGGGCGACAGGGAATAAATGCCCGGCAGGTCGGTAACCAGCGTATCCGCTCTGCCGCGAATCGGGCCGCTTTTTCTGTCCACCGTCACACCGGGAAAATTGCCCACATGCTGGTTGGAGCCTGTCAGCTGATTGAACAGGGTGGTCTTGCCGCAGTTCTGGTTGCCGGCAAGAGCAAAGGTCAGCTGTGTTCCCTCCGGCAACGGATTTTCATCCGCCTTTACATGGTAAATGCCGCCTTCACCAAGGCCCGGATGTTCTGTGTTTTCCCCAAGGCGTTCCGTTGTTGTTTTGGTCTGTTCCCTGGATTTTACCGTATGTACCGCAATTTTTTCCGCATCAGCCAGCCGCAAGGTCAGCTCATAGCCATGAATGCGCAGCTCCATGGGATCACCCATTGGGGCGAATTTTTCCAGCGTTACCTCTGCACCGGGAATCACACCCATGTCCAGAAAATGCTGACGGAGTGCACCTTCACCGCCCACCACATCAATCACGGCAGTCTGGCCAATTTCCAAATCCTTTAATGTCATAGGTCATACCTGCTTTTTGTCAAAATGTCAGGCAGAAAAAGTATGTGTATACTAACATTCCACCCTTTGTATTATACTATATCTCACCTGTCCTGAATACCCTTTTTTCTGTTTTTCCACAATATATCACAAAATTCTTTTTATTACGCGTAAATCTGCAATCATTTCACCACATGCTCCAGCTGTCGCAGTATGTTTCTCATGGCTTATCGGCGCACATCGCCCCGGTCACTGACAATGCGGTAACCCACAGATTTCACTCTGTTTTCCTGACAACCGCGGCATTTTCCCGCGTCCTCATCCATACAAATCTTGTTGTCATACAGATCATAATTCTTTCTGGCATCCGTGGGTGTCAGGTTGGGCATCATGACATTGGCACCCGCTTTCAGACCAAGCTCCCGGCCAATGGGACTGATGGTGCCCAGAGCTGTGGTTGCCGGAAGCAGCACATAGGGAAACATCAGCCGCAGAATCGACAGCATACGCAGGGTCAGCTCTAATGTGCCCGGCTTTTCCTGTGCAAAGGGCGTTTCATGATGGGGAATAAAGGGGCCAATGCCAATCATATCCGGCTGCAGCTGCTGTAAAAAACGCAGGTCAGCCAGCAGTTCCTTTGTTGTCTGCCCCGGTGAGCCTACCATAAAGCCCGCACCCACCTGAAACCCGATTTCCTTCAGGTCAAACAGACAGCGTTTCCGGTTCGCAAGGCTCAGTTCTGCCGGATGCAGCCTGCGGTAATGCGCATCGGTCGCGGTTTCATGCCGCAGCAGATACCGGTCCGCACCGGCATCAAAATACGCCTGATAGCTGCTGCGTGTCTTTTCACCGATGGATAATGTCACCGCACAGTCCGGATACCGTGTTTTGATCTGATCCACCAGAGAACAGATCGCTTCATCCGTATTACGCGGATCCTCGCCCCCCTGCAGCACAAAGGTCCGAAAGCCCATGGCATAGCCGTTTTCACAGCAGGACAGGATTTGCTCCGGAGTCAGCCGGTATCGTTCCGCACAGCGGTTGCTACGGCGGATACCGCAATAATAACAGTCATTTTTGCAGTAATTGGTGAATTCAATCAACCCTCGCAGAAACACATCCGTACCATAATGCTCCCGGCGCACCTGATCCGCAGCTTCAAATAATGCGGTATCATCACCCTCATGGTCTATCAGCTGCAGCAGCTGCTCATCCGGCAAATCCCGCATCTGTTTCAGCTGTTC
>CAMBYS010000088.1 GCA_945872165.1 uncultured Clostridia bacterium
GCTCCGGCAGTATCTGGCGTTCGGCATGCATACCCTGTGGCAGGAATACAGCATTCATTTGATCTTTGTCCCGCTGCTGGCAATTGTACTGGGTATCATTTATATTGCAAACTTCTGCATGCATATTTACGCATGCCTGTCTGTTGGTTCTCTGGCCAACAAGCATCGTCTGGGTTTTGCTTTTCTGGCGTATCTGGGCTTCGGTGTCCTGTCGGAAATCCTGATGCTGATTGCCGCAAGCATTGCATCCCTGTTCCCATCCCTCAGCATCAGCCTTGACATGCTGATTCCAAACCCAACCGCACAGGTTTATGTTGCCATGCTCGGCTTCCTGCTGTTCTATGGCATCAAGGTGGCAATCAACTTTGTGATTACCAATTACATCCTGTCCCGCCATCTGAACCTGCAGTAACCTGTTTTAAAACCTCCATACCGCACAAAAAATCCAGCTGGGATCGGTTCCCGGCTGGATTTTCCTGTGTATGCTGAAATCTGTCAAAGCTCTGTACATTGTCCCCCCGGATATGGTAAGATAGAGACAGCAAAGCTTACTTCCGATACAAAAGCAAGGAGGGGAAATAGGATGAAATGTCCGCATTGCGGTATCTATTATACGGACGGGGAAAAAGAATGTCCGGTCTGCGGCAAACGTCCCGGCATACAGGCTCCCAAGCCGCAGAAGCAATCGGAAGGTACTTCTCATAAGGAGATACCCCATCAGCCAAAAAAGCAGCCTTCTGTCCAATCCACGGAACGAAAACAAACCTATGGGAACAAAAGCAAATCCACCGAAGCCGCCTGGCAGCAGGCAGCTGCCGGACAGCATACCCATGACAATCCGTTGGAGCGCAAGCCAAAAAAATCCGGCAGTCCCGGCTGTCTGATTATCCTCATCATTTTTATCCTCATCACTGTCATTCAAATCATCGGTGCCGTTGGTTTCAACGTGATGGCTAAACCGGAGGGTGTCATTGAATCCATTTTCTCCTCATCGGAGGAGAGTGCTGAGGACATTGGCGAGGATGTTGACATCCAGACCGTGCTGACCGGAACCTGGCGCAATACCGATGGTTCCTTGACCATAACGATTGATGAAGAAGGTGTGGTTACCTGGTCTGATGCTGCCGGTATTCATTCCGATGACTGGCCGCTGTTTGAACGGCTCAACCTGACCGAGGACAATCAGGAGGAATACTGTTCTGCGGATGAACTGCAGGACTATCCGCCGGATTCCTTTACCTATTATTCCCTTTATGCCGTTGCTTCTGAATGGGATGATGATTCCGAACTGGATATGTGGTTCTATCTTCCCCGGGAGGAACAGTCCCCTGAAACCTTTGACTATTATGATTATTATGAGGAGGCATATGGCACCTTTACCCGTGTCTCCGACAGCACCCAACCCATACCTGCCGGTCCGGAACAGACCGCCTGAATGCAAAAAAGAGCACCCAGATCGTCTTCCCTTGGGAAGCATCTGCGTGCTTTTTTTGTTATTTTTCCGGTGTATATTCGGTTTCAATCCGTTCCACACTTCTGCATCTGCCGGTGCTCTCGTCAATATCGAACACCGCACCCTGCAGCAGGCAGACACCCTCCGCCGGTTCAAACCGGCTGGTCAGATCCCCCCGGAACATGGCAATCGACTGTTCTGACCGCACACCCAGCACAGACCATTTGGGACCGGTCATGCCCAGATCCGTGATATAGCCGGTGCCTTTGGGATTGACCCGTGCATCTGCCGTAGGCACATGGGTATGGGTGCCATATACAGCGGAAACCCGTCCATCCAGATAATACCCCATGGCCAGCTTTTCCGAGGTAGCCGAGGCATGGATTTCACAGATGGCAACATCATATCGTCCCTCCTGCTCCCGCAGAATGCGGTCTGCCCGCAGGAATGGATTGTCCGGGCCATACTGCATATCACAGCGTCCGATCAGTTCAAATACCAATACCCGCCAGCCGGCACTGGTTTCAAAAACGCCATAACCCTCACCCGGCGACTGGGGTGCCAGATTGGCAGGCCGGATGATATACCGGTTGTCCTCCAGATAGGGGACAATATTCTGTTTGCGGTAGGAATGGTTTCCCAGGGTAATCACATCCGCACCGGCGGCAAAAATGCTGTCCGCCTGCTTGGGTGTGATGCCCACACCGCTGGCATTTTCTCCATTGACAATGGTAAAATCCGCACCGGTTTCCCGCTTGACCCGGCGCAGCACATGGGACACGGTCAGCAGGCCGGGCTGAGATACCACATCACCCACGGTCAGAATTTTCATGTTGTTCTCCTCACATCCATCTGGTAAAAAAGGCGGCACAGAAGTCCTCTATGCCGCCTTATGTATGGTTTTATGCTCAATCAAACAGTGGGGAAACAGAAGATTCCTCATAAATGCGTGCAATTGCCTCGGTAAATACCGGAGCTACCTGCAGCAGTTCAATTTTGTCAATGCGCTTTTCAGCCGGCAGCGGAATGGTATCCAGCAGGGTCAGCTTCTTGATCGGGCTTGCTTCCAGACGCTCGATAGCCGGGCCGGACAGCACGCCATGGGTAGCACATGCATAGACTTCCTTTGCACCGCCAATTTTAATCAGCGCTTCTGCGGCATGGCAAAGGGTACCTGCCGTGTCAATCAGGTCATCGCTCAGAATACAGATTTTATCCTTGACATCACCGATGATGTTCATCACCTCAGAGACATTGGCACGGGGACGGCGCTTGTCAATGATTGCAAGGCGGTAATCCAGCTTTTCACAGAACTTTCTGCAGCGGGTAACCGAGCCCAGATCCGGAGAGACGATCATCACGTCATCACGGCTGCGGCCGAACTTGCCTGCAATATACGGAATCAGGACAGACGCACCCATCAGGTTGTCCACCGGGATATCAAAGAAGCCCTGCAGCTGATGTGCATGCAGATCCATGGTCAGTACGCGGTCAGCACCTGCTGCGGTCAGGATATCTGCAACCAGCTTGGCAGAAATCGGATCACGTGCCTTGGACTTTCTGTCCTGGCGTGCGTAACCAAAATACGGAATAACAGCGGTAATACGGCCTGCGGAAGCACGCTTACATGCATCAATCATAATCAGCAGTTCCATCAGGTTGTCATTTACCGGGCCACAGGTAGACTGGATGAGGAACACATCCGAACCGCGGACTGTTTCGCCGATGGAAACGGAAACCTCGCCGTCAGCAAAGTGTCCGACTTCGCACTTGCCAAGGGGCAGGCCCAGTGCGGATGCAATCTGCATTGCCAGTGCGGGATGCGAATTGCCCGCAAGGATCTTAATATTTTTACCGTGAGAAATCATAATTCATGTATCCTCCTGCATCTTGAAAAAAATTCCCTTTAACACACCAGAGTCTTTCCGGTCCGTTCTACTCCAACTCTATCTGTCTCTATCTTGTTTATTTTATTGCGAATCATGTATCCTGTCCATGCATACGGCGGCGGCGGTCATTCCAGCCTTCCTTGTTTTCCTGCCGTGCACGTGCCACAGTCAATGCGCCATCCGGTACATTTCGTGTTACCGTTGTGCCTGCTGCTGTCAGGACGCGGTCACCCAGCGTTACCGGAGCGACCAGATTGGTATTACAGCCGATGAAGCAGTCATCGCCGATCACGGTCTGGCTCTTCACATAGCCGTCATAGTTGACAACCACGGTACCGCAGCCAAAGTTGACCCGTTCGCCAACGGTTGCGTCACCGATATAGGTCAGATGAGATACCTTGGTATCATTGCCGATGTGTGCCTTTTTCAGCTCCACAAAATCACCGATACGGGTGTTATCCCCCACCTGGCAGCCCGGACGGATGTAAGCAAAGGGACCTACCGTCGCATGGCAGCCCACACGGCTCTCATATACCTGAGAGGAATTTACACTGGTGCCATCGCCGATTTCCGCACGATCCAGAATGGTGTTCGGGCCAATGGTGCAGCCGCTGCCTACCTTGCTGCCCGGCTTAATCATGCAGCCCGGCAGAATAGTGGTATCATATCCGATGGTGCTGTACGGGGAAATATAGGTGTATTCCGGATCCAGAATGTTGATACCCTGATCCATCCATGCACTGTTGACTCTGCGCTGCAGGGTTTTCTGTGCACTGTAGGCATCACAGGCGGTATACACCGGGATACGGCTTTCGGTGCGGCATGATTCGGTTTTTGCACTGATTTCAGTGGCAATATGGATGGACTGTGTCAGCGACATGGGATGATGGCTGAGGATTTCACGCAGCACTTCTACCCGATATACCGCACAGTGCCAATGATCTGCCATAGCACCGCAGGTCAGCATGGTAACGGCATTTTCTGCCTGGACATGCAGATCCATCACATGCTGATATTCCTCGGTGGTTACCTCCGGCATCGGTGTGGACAGGATCATCACATCCCCTTCCATACCGTCAATTGCTGTCGAAAGCATCTGGGTAAAGTCCGCATCATCCGGGCAAACCATATCCCGAATGCCCTCCAGTTCCTTTTCACTCTGCTGCCGGACATACAGCAGTTCACACTGCTCCGGCAGTGCATCTGCAACCAGCTTGCCCACAGGGGAGAACAGGATTTCCCGCTGAACCGGGTATTTTCCGTCCTTTCCCTTGCGACCGCCCAGTAAAATCGTATTCAACTTATTACAAGACATTGTCAATATCCTTTCTGGGGCGAAGCACGGGGAAAAAGGGTGCAATGCGCCCCCAGAGAAATACATAATTTATTATACTATTTTTTCACAGAAAAAACATTATAAATTTTGCAAAATTTCACTGGGTTCTTTTCACTTGCACTATTACATTTGTCACGATATAATAGAGTAGCCATCATATGCCGGAACAATGCGGCATGTATAGTGGAAACGGAACACGGTTTCCCTTTATTTTGTGTATTTCGGGAGGAAATTATGTCTCTTGCATCCCTGATTCCTGCCAGTGAAGAATTTTGTGTCCTGCGCACACAGATTGTGGACAATCTGCTTGCCTGCCGGGATGGTGACAGTGCCCTGCTGTACCTGTATCTGGTCAGACAGGGAAAAGCCTTTGATGAGCGGGCAGCTCTGCGTGACCTGAACCTGACCCGTGACCGGTATGACCGGGCGGTGCATACGCTGACCAGCCTGCACCTTGCATCCAAACCCGCAGAAACCGTACAAAAGCCATCGGAAAAGCCCGCCGCACCGCCGCGGTATACAGCAGCAGAGCTGCGTGCCCGCCGGGAAGGCGACCACCGGTTCGCGTCGGTATGCCAGACTGCGGAACTGGTGCTGGGCAGGACGCTCACCGAGGCACAGCTGCGTACCCTGATGAATGCCTATGCCAATCTGGGTCTGCCTGCCGATGTGCTGATTGATCTGCTGACCTATCTGCACCGGGAAAAACAGACAGTTACCCGCCGGGATATCGAAGAACAGGCATATCTGTGGGCAGATATGGGTATTTTTACAGCAGAAGCCGCGGCAGAATTTCTGTCCCGCCGGGAAGCGGAAAAACCGCTGCTGCAGGAAATGATGCGTGCACTGGATCTGGCAGGCCGGGATCCTGCTCCGGATGAATACCGGTATCTGTCCGGCTTTATCCGCCAGGGCTTTGATGCAGAAGCGGTACAGCTGGCAAAGGAACGCATGTATGCCCGTCTGGGAAAATTCAGCTGGAAATATCTGGCCGGCATCATGGAAAGCTGGCATGCCAAGGGACTGCATACCGCAGCGGAAATCACAGCAGTGGAGCCCCAGCTGCGCCAGCCCAAGCCTGCTTCTGCATCCACAGCTGCTGCCGCTCCCAAGCCTCCTGTAAAGCAGGACGGCAATCTTGCCGACTGGGAGCGGGACTGGCTGGAGGAATTTCACGCAATGACACGCAAGGAGGGAAACGGCAATGGCATATGACCGCGCATTGATCTCATCCATTCTGCGCCAGATGGAGCACCGGCATGACCAGTATGAAGCGGAAGCGGAAAGCCGACGCTATCAGCTGACCGCAGCAATCCCGCGTCTGGGGGAAATTGACCGGGAGCTTCGCTCCACTGCGGCAAAAGCAATGCGGATTGCCTTTGAATCCAACAATACTGCGGCAGAAATTGAAACGCTCAAGCAAAAAAATCTGGCTTTACAGGCAGAAAAACAAACATTACTGCGGCAGAATGGCTATCCGGCAGATTACCTTGTCGTCGCCATGGACTGCCCGGTCTGCCGGGATACCGGCTACCATGGCAGCAAGCTGTGTGACTGTGTCAAACGCCAGGCAGCAGAAATCCAGAAAAAGAACCTGTCCTCTCTTTTGCCGGTGGAACGGGAAACCTTTGAAACCTTCCGTCTGGATTATTACGGTACCCAGCCGGATTCCCGTTTCGGCATTGCTCCCCGGGAAATGGCACGGTTCAATTTCCAAAAATGCATGCAGTTTGCCGAACAATTTGGTTCCTCCTATGAAAATCTGCTGTTATATGGCTCCGCAGGACTGGGCAAAACCTTCCTGTCCTCCTGTATTGCCCGCCGTGTCACCGAACGGGGTTTTTCCGTGACCTATGACACTGCCATCTCGATTTTTGACCAGTACAACAGTGTGAAATTCAAAAGCGGTGATGTCTCCGCCGCTACCCAGGCGCTGGACCGGTTCCACAGCGCAGACCTGCTGATTGTGGATGACCTTGGCACAGAAATGCCCAATGCCTTCCATACCTCCTGCCTGTATGACCTGCTCAACCGCCGTTTGATGCGCCGATTGCCCACCATTCTCAGCACCAACCTGCTGCCGGATGAGCTGGAGGGACGATATTCCGCAGCCATTGCCTCCCGTATTCTGGGGGAATTTACCCAGCTGCGCTTTATTGGCGAGGATATCCGCAAAATCCGCAAAAAACAACGTCTTTAAAGAACATTTTCAAAACACACATAGAATTGTAACAATCACTTCATGATTTGTTCACAACTTTCCCGGATAAATGCGATATACTATAACCATGGAAAGGGAACTGCAACCCCTTCCAAAAAGATATGCCGGTATCTTTGAATTTCTCTTACCCCCTTTTTATTTTGTGAAACGTATGCGAACGAAACAGTCATCCCTTGCGGATGGCTGTTTTGTTTTTCCCCAAGTTTTGGATTGCACTTTCCAATATACCAAAAACCTGTTATAATGAAACAAATATGAGTGATTCGTTCCGTTTGTTCGGAGGTTTTTTCTATGCCTAATATTATTCATGCCGCTGATTTCCATATCGGCGCAAAATTTGATTTTCTCCCATCTGAGCTGGCAGCAAAGGCAGTGCGCCGGCAGCTGGAAGCCCTGCAGACGCTGGTGTCCTATGCAGCGGAATCCGCAGCGGATGCCGTGCTGATTGCGGGAGATTTATTCGATACCCCGGAGGTACGCCCGCAGATTTCCTCCGCGGTTTTTGCTGTGCTGGGCAAATGCCCCTGTCCGGTTTTTCTTTCTCCGGGCAATCATGACTATTACTATGCGGGAAGCCCCTATGCCACCCAGCCATTGCCTGCCAATCTGCATGTGTTTACCTCCCGCACGCTGGAGCCCTATGCCCTGGCAGACGGAGAAACCGTGATCTGGGGTGCCGCATTTCAGGACAACAAGGCATCCATTCCGCTGGATGCCCCGCTGGACCCGGATAAGCTGAACCTGTGTGTGGTTCATGGTGAGCTGGGCGGCACCGGCGGCTACAATGCGATTTCCGAAAGCGCTGTCATCAGCAGCCGCTTTGATTATATCGCTCTGGGACATAACCATCGGTTCAGCGGTGTGTTCCGCATCGGCCAGACAGCATTGAGCTGTCCGGGCTGTTTTTCCGCGACTGCCTCCAATGAAACCGGCGTAAAGGGCTATCTCACCGGCAAGCTGGAAAAGGGCAATGCATCCCTTACCTTCCATCCCTCGGAATGTACGGAATTTATGGAAGTTTCCCTGCCCATGACAGGTCTGCATGATGACACTGCTCTGGGTGAAGCACTGCTGCCCCTGCTGCCCACACCGCCTTCCCGTATCTGTGTCACGGTTCATCTGACCGGTACCCGAATGTATGAACCCAATCTGTCCGCACTCACCCGTTCCCTGCGGCATTCCTTCTTCCATGCGGTGCTTGTGGATGAATCCACTGTGATGCAGGATTTGTACCGTTATAAGGATGATGACGGATTGCGTGGCACGGTAACCCGTGATTTTATGTCCCGTATGGAGCGCTGCGGCAATGATGAGCGTTCCTATGCCAAGCTGACGCTTGCACTGGAATATGCCCTGGCTGCACTGGACGGCAGGGAATTAGACTGAGGGATACAATGAAAAACCAACATAAGGAAATC
>CAMBYS010000089.1 GCA_945872165.1 uncultured Clostridia bacterium
AAATGATCAAGCGCGATGCTACCATCGGCCTGGCTACCATGTGCATCGGCGGCGGTATGGGTGAAGCTATCATCCTGGAGCGCGACGAGCTCTGCAAGTAATTCCATCACGTTCAACAATATTCTCGAGAGTGGAAAGGCTACCTGCCTTTCCCTCCTCCCGTGACACAGACATAAAAGGAGATTTTTACCAATGACTGACGTAAAGGTAGAGAAAAAGGGTAACGTAGCAGTTGTTACCATCGAACATATGCAGGCAATGAACGCACTGAGCACCGATATGTACGCTCAGCTGGAGGAGGCATTTGACTCCGTTGCAGCTATGGATGACGTTTATGCTGTTGTCCTGACCGGTTCCTCCCGTGTCAACAAGAAGGGCAAGACCGTTCAGTCCTTCGTAGCAGGCGCTGACATCTCCCAGATGTCCACCATGACCGTTGCAGAAGGCAAGGCATTCGGCAATGATTCCAACCGTGTATGCTGGAAGATCGAGAACTTCAAGCGCCCGGTTATCGCTGCAATCAACGGCTTCTGCCTGGGCGGCGGCTGTGAGCTGGCTATGTCCTGCGACATCCGTCTGGCTTCTGCAAATGCAACCTTCGGCCAGCCTGAGGTTGGTCTGGGCATCACTCCGGGCTGCGGCGGCACCCAGAGACTGGCTCGCCTGGTAGGTCTGGGCAAGGCAAAGGAAATGCTGTACACCGCACGCGGCAACTACTCTGCACAGGACGCTAAGGACATGGGTCTGGTTAACGACGTATACGAGACCGTAGAAGAGCTGCAGGAAGCTGCTCTGGCTCTGGCTCAGGAAATCGCTGCTCAGGCTCCGATCGCTGTTGCTCTGGTGAAGGAAGCTGTCAATGTTGGCATGCAGACCGACCTGAACTCCGCTCTGAAGTTCGAAGGCAACTGCTTCGGCGAATGCTTCGCTACCGAAGATCAGAAGTACGCTATGGCTCACTTTGTAAGCAAGAGCCGTGAGCCGAAGGTATTCCAGAACAAGTAATTCTATTCGTCACGTGAAGTTTAAAATAGGAGATTGAGAAATATGAAGGTTACTGTATTTGGCGCAGGCAACATGGGGGCCCGCATTGCAGAAGTATTTCTGAAGGCTGGCCATGCTGTTACCATGATTGATATCAAGGAACAGTTCTGTGAAGGCGGTAAGAAGCGTATCGAAGGCGACCTGGCTGGCGCTGTGAAGCGCGGCAAGATGACTCAGGAGGAAATGGATGCCGCAATGGCAAACCTGACCCTGTCTGTCAACCGTCAGGATGCTGCCGGCTCCCAGTTCGTCATGGAAGTTATTCTGGAAAGAATGGATCTGAAGGAAGATCTGCTGAAGGATCTGGATGGCATTCTGGACAAGGACTGCATCATTGGTACCAACACCTCTGCTCTGTCCATCACAGAAATCGCAAGTGCGGTTCCCAGCCGTGCAGCCAAGGTAATCGGCGTTCACTTCTTCAACCCGGCACATATCATGAAGCTGGTAGAAGTTACCCGTTCCATGCTGACCGATGATGAGACCTTCGAATTTGCCTTTAACCTGATGAAGGAGCTGGGCAAGACTCCGGTTGCTGTCAACGAGGGCGCAGGCTTCGTCGTTAACCGTATCCTGATCCCGATGATCAACGAAGCAATCGGCATCTACGCTGACGGCATCGCTTCCCCGTCTGACATCGACCTGGCTATGCAGCTGGGTGCTGGTCTGAAGTCCGGCCCGCTGCACACCGGTGACCTGGTTGGCCATGACGTAAACCTGGCTATCATGGATACCCTGTATCGTGAGTCCGGTGACGCCAAGTACCGTCCGCATCCGCTGCTGAAGAAGATGGTACGTGCAGGTCTGCTCGGCCAGAAGACCGGTAAGGGCTTCTTTACCTATGATGGTCCCTTCGGCAAGGAAATCCCTGGCGGCGACCTGACCATCAAGTAATTACGACTGGAAGAGGCGATTTTTTACCTATGAAGATTAGCGTCATTGGCGCCGGCGTAATGGGCGCCCGCGTTACCGAAGTTTTCTTAAAGGCCGGCTTTGATGTCACCCTGATTGACATCAACCGTGACCATTGCGACAACGCTCTGAACCGTATCATTGCCGATCTTTCCATCGGTATTGAAAAGGGCAAGCTGACCTCCGAAGCAAAGGATGCTGCACTGAACAAGCTGACCATGTCCAACATGATCACCGATGCCACTGGCTCTGATTTCGTTCTGGAATGCATCTACGAAAAGCTGGAGGCAAAAACCGAACTGATGAAGCAGCTGGATGCCATTCTGGACGAAAACTGCATCATCGGCACCAACACCTCTGCCCTGCCGATCTCTGAAATTGCCCGTGCTGTGCCGAACCGTGCTTCCCGCATCCTCGGTGTGCACTTCTTCAACCCGGCACATATCATGCAGCTGGTTGAGGTAACTCGCACCATCAGCACAGATGATGCAGTCATTGATGCCGTACATGACATCATCACAGAGAGCGACAAGTGCCCCATCGTGGTAAACGAAGGCGCCGGCTTTGTTGTCAACCGTATCCTGATCCCGGAGATCAACGAAGCTGTCGGCATTTATGCGGACAACATCGCAAGCCCCTCGGACATTGACCGCGCAATGCAGCTCGGTGCCGGCATGAAGATTGGCCCGCTGCATACGGCTGACCTGGTTGGCCTGGATGACATCCTCGCTGACCTGTCCAACATGTATGAGGAAACCGGTGACCCGAAATATCATCCGCATCCGCTGCTCCGCAAGATGGTTCGTGCCGGCCTGCTCGGTCAGAAGACCGGCAGAGGATTCTTCACCTATAAGTATCCCTTTGGCCCGGAAGTTCCCGGCGGTGAGCTGAAGATCAAGTAAAAACAAATTCCTTTGTTTCAATCCCCTGCAGCCATGCTGCGGGGGATTTTTTTGCGCATTTTTCCTGCCATTTCCTGCCGCGCAAAAATGGCAGAATTTGTCTTTTTTGCCCTGGCACATGAAAAAAATTAATATAGAACTGTTTCATTCGAGACAGTTCTCTTTCTGTTTTTGCAACAATTTCATAATTCCCAGCGGTTTTTCTCAAATATTTCCCGAACTTTTTTGGTTCAAAATTACATTATTTTGCGTTTTTTCCTTGTTTTTACAAAAAAGTTGTGTAATTTTCACATTAATTTCATCAAAACGAATTCTTTTCTTGTGCGAACGCAAAAAATTTACTTTTGAGAGCAGGATCATACATTTTTATATTGAAAAATCACCAAATTTACGGCATAATATAATTAAAAAATAGGGACTTTTGTCTATCACCCTTTTGTTAACCCAGCCACCTGACCCATAGGGCAGCGGAAATGAATGCAGCAAAATCTGCTAAAATTGCCGCAGGAATTGCATATCCTGTCTTTTTTAATTCCAAATGACCGCAATAAATGCCAATTGTGTACAGGCTGGTCTCAGAAGCGCCCAGCATAACGGCAGCAACCCGTCCCGCATAGCTGTCCACCCCGCAATCTCGCATGATCTCCTGCCCCAAAGCCAGCCCGCCGCTCCCACTGAGCGGTTTGAGCAGTACCAGGGCACTGCATTCCGCCGGAATGCCTGTCTTTTGCAGCAGCGGTTCCAGCATTTGCCCTGCCAGATCAATCCAGCCCGATGCACGCAGCATACGGACTGCCGTCAGCAGGACAATCATGGTGGGCAGAATGTGTATGGCGGTTTGTAAGCCTGTCTGCACGCCCTTGAGCAGGGCAGGCATGACATCGGTCTGGTGCAGCAGGGCATGGATACCTGCAATGGCCAGAATGACCGGAATGACCAGTTCTGTCATAGCTGTTCCTTTGGCCGGAAACGGGCAAACAGCTTTGCCGCTGCCATGCCTGTGAGAACGGAAAAAACAGATGCCCCCCATACCGCCGGCATGATGTCAAAGGGCTGTGCCGCACCAAGAGATGCACGTACCGCCGCCACGGTGGTGGGAATCAACTGTATGGAGGTGGTATTCAGTATGATGAACTGCAGCACCTCATCCGGTGCTCCCTTCCTGTCATACAGCTGGTACAGCCGGTCTGCTGCCTGCAGGCCAATCGGGGTTGCCGCATTGCTGAGTCCCAGCAGGTTGGCGGTGACATTTGCCGCAATGCGTTCCATCGTCCTGTCATCTTTGGCAGCCCGCCGGAACAGCAGCTTCAGCACCGGACACAGTACTGCTGTGATCCGTTTGCACAAGCCGGATTGCTGCATCAGCTCCAGAATGCCTGACCAAAGTCCCATGATACCGGCAAGGGAAAGACATAGTGTGACAGCCTGTCCGGCCCCATCGGTCACAGCCGCCGCCAGTTCGGCAGTTCGTCCTGTCAGACATGCCGTAACACAGGCCATCAGCACCATACCCACCCACAGGTAATTCATCATACTTGTTTCACCCAGCCTTTCCTGCTGCCGTCTGTCGGCGGTCAGCTATTTCAAAACGACTTATTACGATTCACTGATAACCGAATCACCATTTATTTTTGGAGGAAGTGACTACTTATGAAATCAACAGGGATTGTGCGGAAGGTAGACGAACTTGGTCGTATCGTTCTCCCCATCGAGCTCCGCAGAACGTTGAACATTGATGTGAAGGATTCTTTAGAAATCTATGTTGACGGTCCTCAGATTATCCTGAAGAAATATGAACCCGCCTGTGTATTTTGCGGCAATGCAAAGGACGTCGTAAATTTCAAGGGCAAAATTATCTGCCGCAGCTGCATGAATGAGCTGGCTGAAACCAAGTAAATCCGGACACCTGTGTCCTTGTACGGGAACTGTAAAACCAGTTCCCGTATTTTTTTATTGTGTCACTCGTCTCCGCGGTATTTCCTGCGTGTAGCCATGCCGCCGCGGATATGGCGTTCCCCTTTATTTTTCATCAGCACCGCATGGGCCTGGGTATATAACGGTAAATTCAGATGGTATAACCGCTCTGTAATATCCTTGTGCACGGTGGATTTGCTGACGCCGAATTTTGCTGCGGTCTGTCGAACCGTCGCGCCGTTCTCTATCATATACTGTGCCAGCTGTATCGCCCGTTCCTCCGGCTGTCCCTTCACATAATTCCCCTCCTGACATAGCTTTGTGCTTCATGTCTATGCCGCAGTGCAGGGATTCATGCAGATTTTTCCGGGATTTTCTCCTGTTTTCCTGATATCCTGTGGCAGCTGGCAGCCCATGCATTTCCTTCCTTTGTCTGTTTCATGGAGCCATTCTCTGACGTATGGACACAAACCCTTCCGCCCATTCGTGAATCCTCAGGTATTTTTCATACTTTTTTCTATTCTTTGTGCTGTTTCCCACTGGAAATTTTTCTGCGGCATGGTATAGTATAAATGGGTATTTATTTTCACAGAAAAAAAGGAGTCCGTTTATGTTCAGAAAAAAAGTCCCTGTGGAAAAGGGACTCAAAATTATCATTGTCGGCGGCGGCAAGGTTGGTGCAACCCTGATCCAGCAGCTGATAAAAGAAGGACATACCATTACCATCATTGATAAAAATCCGGCAACCATTCAGGAGCTGACCAATCTGTATGATATCATGGGTATCATCGGCAATGGTGCAAGCTACAGTGTCCAGATGGAGGCAGGCATTCAGGATACTGACCTGCTGATTGCCGTGACGGCATCCGACGAGCTGAACCTGCTGTGCTGCACCATCGCAAAGCGGGTAGGTGACTGCGCTGCCATTGCCCGCGTGCGCAACCCGGATTACAGCCGTGAAGTCAACTATCTGCGGGACCGGCTTGGTCTGGCCATGATTATCAATCCGGAACTGGAAGCTGCCCGGGAGGCAGCCCGCATCCTGTGCCTGCCCACCGCACTGGAGGTCAATCCCTTTGCCCATGGACAGGTGGAAATGATCAAATTCAAAATCCCAGAGGGCAATATTCTGGATGGCATGACCATTGCCAATTTCGGACAGCATATTACCAATGCTGTGCTGATCTGTGTGGTAGAACGCAAGGGCAATGTCCATATCCCTTCCGGTACGTTCCAGCTGGCGAAGGGTGATATCATTTCCTTTGTATGCCAGCGCAATCTGACGCGTTCCTTCCTGGAAACCATTGCCCTGAAAACCCACCGTGTCAACGATACCATGATTATCGGCGGCGGCAAGAGCGCTTATTATCTGGCAAGACAGCTGTGTGATATGGGCATTTCGGTAAAGATCATTGAAATCAATCGTGCCCGCTGTGAAGAGCTGAGCATTCTGCTGCCTAAGGCCATTATCATCAATGGCGATGGCACAGATGAAGAACTGCTGAAGGAGGAGGGCATTGAACGTGCGGAATCCGTCGTTGCCCTGACCGGCATTGATGAGGAAAATGTCCTGCTGACCCTGCATGCACGCCATGTATCCGATGCCAAGGTCATTACCAAAATCAACCGGCTTTCCTTTAAGGATGTCATCAGCCAGCTGGATCTGGGCAGTGTGATTTATCCCCGGTTCTTTACCTCGGAGGCCATCATTGCTTATGTCCGTGCGAAAACCAATTCTACCAACAGCAACATTGAAACCCTGTATCATCTGTTTGATTCCCGTGTGGAAGCCATTGAATTCCGCATTGAACGGGAATCTGCCGTAACCAATGTCCCGCTGAAGGATCTGCCCACCAAGGATGGCCTGTTGGTTTCCTTTATCAACCGCAATGGCAAAATCATCATTCCGGGCGGCAATGACTGTATCAAACCCGGCGATACCGTTATGATTGTCACCACCCATGAAGGCCTTGTGGATATCCGTAATATTTTAAGGTAAGTGCAACATGAATACTTCGATTATCCGTTACATTCTGGGCCATGTCCTGCGGATTGAGGCACTGCTGCTGCTGCTCCCCTGTCTGATTGCCGTATATTTCCATGAATCACAGGGATGGTATTATCTGTTTACCGCAGCATTATGCGTTGTCCTCGGCATGCTCATGACCTGGAAAAAACCCAAAAGCAGTATCTTCTATCTCAAGGAGGGCTGTATTGCCACGGCAATGAGCTGGATTTTCCTCAGTGTATTCGGCTGTCTTCCCTTCTGTATCAGCGGGGAAATCCCCTCCTTTACCAATGCATTATTTGAGACCATTTCCGGTTTTACCACCACCGGTGCCAGCATTTTGGAGGATGTGGAAGCCCTGTCCCATTGTGCGCTGTTCTGGCGCAGCTTTACCCACTGGATTGGCGGTATGGGCGTGCTGGTATTCCTGCTGGCAATTATCCCCATGAGCGGCGGCTCCAACATCAACCTGATGCGTGCAGAAAGCCCTGGTCCCTCTGTGGGCAAGCTGGTACCGAAAATCGGTGCCACAGCCCGTATTCTGTATGGCATTTATTTTGGTCTGACCCTGCTGCAATTGCTTCTGTTGTATCTCAATGGCATGCCGCTGTTTGACGCGGTGACCACCAGTATTGGTACCGCCGGTACCGGTGGTTTTGGTATCCGCGGAGACAGCATTGCCGGTTATTCCGACACACTGCAATGGATTGTCACGGTCTTTATGATCCTGTTCGGCATCAATTTCAATTTTTATTATTACCTGCTGTTCCGCCAGTTCCGCAAAGCACTTGGCATGCAGGAGGTACGTGCCTATCTGCTGATTATTCTGGCTTCTGTGGGGTTTATCACCCTCAATATCCGGCATCTTACCGGTGACCTGTTCCGTGCCCTGACACAGTCGGCCTTTCAGGTGGCTTCGATTATCACCACCACCGGCTTTGCCACCACGGATTTCAACCAATGGCCGGAAGCCAGCAAAACCATTCTGGTTATGCTGATGTTTGTAGGTGCCTGTGCCGGCAGTACCGGCGGCGGCATCAAGGTTTCCCGTTTCCTGATTTCCATTCAGTCGGTGCTGAGTGAGCTTCATTCCTACATTCATCCAAAGGCAATCACCACGGTAAAGATGGACAAAAAGCCCATCGACCGGGAAGTCGTCCGGGCAACCAATGTGTATTTTATTACCTTCCTGCTGGTCTTTGCCACCTCAGTATTTGTCATTTCCCTGGAAGGTCATGACCTGATTACCAACTTTACTGCGGTTGCGGCTACCATCAACAATATTGGTCCCGGCTTATCCCAGGTAGGTCCGGCAGCCAATTTCAATTTCTTCAGTCATTTTTCCAAATATGTGCTGATGTTCGATATGCTGGCTGGCAGACTGGAATTTTTCCCGCTGCTCATTCTGCTGCACCCCAC
>CAMBYS010000090.1 GCA_945872165.1 uncultured Clostridia bacterium
CCGGAAAGCGGAGGTAACCGCTGCCGGTATGCTCAGCCGCAGACCGCTGTCGGCAGCCATGCTGGAGCGCAAGCTGCTGGAGAAGGAATTTCCGCCGGACGCAGCGGCCTATGCGGTGGAACGCATGCGCGTATTGCATGCCATTGATGACACCGCTTATGGCGAGCTTTTGCTGCGGTCCTATGCCCGTAAGGGATATGGCGCGCTGCGCATCCGGCAGGAAATGCGTCAGCGTGGCGTACCGCAGGATGTGGCTGCGGCATTATTGGAACAATTTGAACCGGATCCGGAGATACTGGAAGCGCTGCTGGACAAAAAGCTGCGCGGGGATGTCTCCGACCGGAGAGAACGGGAAAAGGCAATGGCAGCCCTGCAGCGGCGCGGCTTTACTTTTTCCCAGATTCGGGAGGCAATGGCGGATTACTGTGCCGCCATTGCGGAAGAGGAAACACGGTGACCGCCGTGTACAAGGAGGAACAATCATTTATGTCCATTCGATTGGGAATGATTTCCCTGGGCTGTGCCAAGAATCTGGTAGACAGCGAGCATATGCTGGCACAGCTGCAGGAAGCAGGTATTACCATTGTCGATGATGTGGCAGACGCGGATGTTGCCGTTGTCAATACCTGCGGATTTATTGAATCCGCCAAGCAGGAGGCTATCAATACCATTCTGGAAACTGCACAGCTCAAGCAAACCGGTTCCCTGAAGGCACTGATTGTCACCGGCTGTCTGGTACAGCGTTATCCGGAGGAAATTACCCAGGAACTGCCGGAAATTGATGCGGTTCTGGGTACCGGCAGCTATACCAACATTGTGGATGCTGTCCGTGCCGTTATGCAGGTACCGGGCACCGTGTACAAAAATTTCGGACAGATTGATGAAGCGGAAATGGAAGGCGGACGTATTCTGCTGACTCCGGGCTATTCCGCTTATCTGAAAATTGCAGAGGGCTGTGACAACCATTGTGCTTATTGTGTCATTCCATCCCTGCGCGGCAGATTCCGTTCGCGTACCATGGAGGATATTCTGGAGGAAGCCAGAGCTCTGGCGGATGCCGGTGTACGGGAACTCATTGTGGTAGCACAGGATATCACCCGTTATGGCAGGGATTTGTATCATAAGCAGATGCTGCCGGAGCTGCTGCATGAGCTGTGCCGGATGGAATTTACCTGGGTACGTCTGCATTACCTGTATCCTGATGAAATCACAGAGGAAATGATTGATACCATTGCGGAGGAGCCTAAAATTGTCAAGTATCTGGACATTCCGATCCAGCATGTCAATGACCGGATTCTCCGGGCGATGCATCGCCGGGGCAATGCAGCATTTTTGCGTGATCTGTTTCATAAGCTGCGTTCCCGCATTCCGGGATTGGTACTGCGTACCAGCCTGATTGTGGGTCTGCCGGGTGAAACGGAGGAGGAATTTGAGGAACTGTGCGAATTCCTGCGGGAGATGCAGATTGAACGTGCAGGTGTGTTCTGCTATTCACCGGAGGAGGGCAGTGAGGCAGCTGCCATGCCGGATCAGGTAGATGAGGATGTGAAGCAGGAACGCCGCATGATCATCGAAGAACTGCAGTCGGATGTACTGGATCATTTTGCTGCCCGCATGAAGGGCCAGCTGGTGGAGGTCCTGTGTGAGGGCTGGGATGGTGAAACCGGTCTGTATATTGGCCGCAGCTATGCGGATTCCCCGGATATTGACGGACGGGTACTGTTTGACAGCGCATTCTCGGTGGAGGAAGGACAGTTTGTCCCGGTACGCATTACCGGTGCCCAGGGTGCTGACCTGACCGGAAATACCGAAACCATGGAATGAGGCAATTGACACTGGAACGGTGACACCGTATAATAGCAGTTGCGGGAAGTATTCCTGTAATGTAATCACACTATCTATAAGGAAGGGGATTTTATGACTCTTGCCAATAAAATTACATTGGCGCGTATTGCGCTGATTCCGTTTTTTATTGTATTTGCCTGTATGGGCGGCACGGCCTGGGATGCCATTGCCCTGGTGCTGTTCTGTCTGTGCAGTGTAACCGATTTTCTGGATGGCTATGTGGCACGCAAATACCATCAGGTAACCGATTTCGGCAAATTTGTGGATCCGCTGGCAGATAAGCTGCTGATCTGCGCTGCCATGTGTGTATTTGTGGACCGCGGCTATATGGCAGGCTGGATGGTATTTATCATTCTGGCACGTGAATTTATCATTACTTCTCTGCGTACCATTGCAATGGGTAAAAACCGTGTGCTGGCAGCAACCTGGACCGGTAAGGTCAAGACCTGCACCCAGATTGCCGGCATCATTATCATTTTCCTGTGCCTGCTGTTCACCGGTGCAGATCTGTCTATTAGCAAGACGGCAGATGTACTGGTACAGCTGTGCGGCTGGGTAATGATGCTGATGACGCTGTATTCCGGCTATGATTACCTGCACCGCAACTGGGATCTGGTGGCAGAGGGTGCAACCAAACCGAAAATCAAGTAATCAATCGTTAGGGGAGAAACCATGAAATTATATAATTCAATGACCCGGCAGAAGGAAGAATTTGTTCCGATTGAGCCGGGAAAAGTAAAGATGTATTCCTGCGGCCCGACTGTATATAACTTCTTCCATATCGGCAACGCACGTCCGTTCATTATTTTTGATATCCTGCGCCGGTATCTGGAATACCGTGGCTATGAGGTTAAGTTTGTACAGAACTTCACCGATATTGATGATAAGGTCATCAATAAGGCCAATGCGGAAGGTGTGACCTATGATGTCATTGCAGACCGCTACATCAAGGAATATTTTGTGGATGCCAAGGGACTGGGTATCCGCCCGGCAACCATCCATCCCCGTGCAACCGAAACCATGGATGCCATCATTGACATTGTCAAGACACTGGTGGATAATGGCCATGCCTATGCGGCACCCAACGGCGATGTATATTTCCGTACCAAGAGCTTCCCGGAATATGGCAAGCTGTCCCATCAGCCGCTGGATGAACTGCAGGCTGGTGCACGTATCAGCGTCGGCGAGCTGAAGGAAGACCCGATGGACTTTGCCGTATGGAAGTCCGCCAAGCCGGGGGAACCCAGCTGGGAATCTCCCTGGGGACAGGGTCGTCCGGGCTGGCACATTGAGTGCTCTGCCATGGTCAATAAGTATCTGGGCAAAACAATTGACATTCATTCCGGCGGTAAGGATCTGATTTTCCCCCATCATGAGAATGAAATTGCACAGTCCGAATGCGCAAACGGCTGCACCTTTGCCAACTATTGGCTGCATAATGGCTTCCTGACCATTGACAATGAAAAGATGTCCAAATCCAAGGGCAATTTCTTCATGGTACGTGAAGCTGCTGCGGTTTATGGCTATGAGACCATCCGTATGTTCATGCTGTCGGCACAGTACCGTACCCCGCTGAACTATTCTGAGGAATCCCTCAAGATGACCAAGAGCTCCCTGGAGCGTCTGTATACGGCGGCAGAGAACCTGCAGTTCCTGCTGGAGCATCAGACCGGTGACACCATGACAGCAGAGGAGCAGGAAAAGGCTGCAGCGCTGGATCAGTACCGTCAGAAGTTCATTGATGCAATGGATGATGACCTGAATACGGCAGATGCGCTGGCGGCTGTTTTTGAACTGGTTCGCCAGATCAATACCGATGTGAAGGATCCGAACTGCACCCATGCTTTTGTACAGTCCTGCTTTGACCATATGATGGAACTGTGCGGCGTACTGGGTCTGGTTGACCATCTGGAAAAGAAGTCGATTGACAGCGAAGTGGAAGAGCTGATTGCACAGCGTACCGCTGCCAAGAAGGCAAAGAACTTTGCTGAAGCAGACCGCATCCGTGATTACCTGCTCAATGAAAAGGGCATTGTCATCAAGGATACCCGTCAGGGCACACAGTGGAGCTATAAGGAATAAAGCGTAAAAAATAGAGGCATCCCGTGGATTTTCTGCGGGATGCTTTTTCTTCGCTTCAGTATCATAAAAGGGCTTGAGCACAACAAAAAAGGACACATCTTATGATGTGTCCTTTGATGGTATCCTGTTTTAGGGAAAAATTACTCTGCAGTATACGGCAGCAGAGCGATGTGACGAGCACGCTTGATAGCTTCAGTCAGCTGACGCTGATGCAGTGCACAGGTACCGGTCATACGACGCGGCAGAATCTTGCCACGCTCAGACATGTATCTCTTCAGCTTTGCAACGTCCTTATAATCAATAGCCTCAACCTTATCTACACAGAAAGAGCAAACCTTTCTGCGGCGACGGCCGCCGCGATTGGGGCGATATTCTCTTTTTTCTTCAGCCATTGTCATAACCTCCTTGTTCAGTAATCAGAACGGAACTTCGCCGTCATCATCGGAAATCTCGCTGAAATCCGAATTGCCTGCAGGCATATCGAAGCTCGGAGCCGGACGGGAAGCCTGCTGCGGTGCAGCATAAGCATTGGGATAACCGCCCTGGTATCCGTTATCGTAGCCACCCTGATATCCAGCGTTTGCTTCACGGGAACGCTTGGTTTCGCCAAACTGAACATCATCAGCGACAACTTCGACAGATGTGCGATTGTTACCGTTTTTGTCTTGCCAGTTTCTAGTCTGGATACTACCCGTTACGATAATCATCGATCCCTTGTTAAACCACTGGGAAACGAATTCAGCCTGTTTTCTCCAGGCAACCACATTGATGAAGTCAGTCTGCCGCTCTCCGCTGTTGCCACCGCTGTATCTGCGGTCAATTGCAACAGTGAATGTAACAACAGGGACATTCCCATTGGGAGTGTAACGGAGTTCCGGGTCGCGGGTAAGGCGACCCATAAGAATTGCCTTATTCAGCATATTCTGTCACCAGTCCTTAGTCTTTGCAAACGATGATGGAACGCATAACGCCATCAGTAATCTTGTAGACACGATCCAGCTCAGCCGGGAAAGACGGCAGAGACTCGAACTCGATCAGGGTGTAGTAGCCCTCACGCAGGTCGTTGATCTCATACGCCATTCTACGCTTGCCCCAGTCATCAACGGACACGATGGTACCGTTATCAGAAATCAGGGACTTGAACTTGTCCACGATAGCGGTGATTGCTTCCTCACCGAGATTCGGGTTGACAATGAAAATTGTTTCGTACTTACCATTTACCTTTGCCAATTTAAGCACCTCCTTCTGGCCTTAGGCCCACACCTTGTGTGTGAGCAAGGATACTTTATTATTATAGCGTTTTTCTGCGGCTTGTCAAGGATAAATTTCCAAAAAAATAAAAAAATCGGCATGGATTTTTTGTTTTTTTCTTGACGAAGCGGAAATGGTGTGATAAAATACAATCCAGATGCTAATGTGGCTCAGGGGTAGAGCAGCTCACTCGTAATGAGCAGGTCGTGGGTTCGATTCCCACCATTAGCTCCAGCATAAACCGTCTGAATCGAAAGATTCGGGCGGTTTTTTGTATTTTTTTCAGAGTTTCAGATGGAACGATAGTGGAGTTGATGTTTAAAGGATGCCCTTTGGCAGAAAATGACTGGACAAAATGAAATTCATCCAGAACCCTGCGAAAATCAGCATAGGAAACTTGCTGAGAAGAATGGTATCGAGGTTGCGGAGGCTTGACAGTACGCATGTAGAGACGGTCCGTTTTGAGGAACAGTCTCTTTTTTTTGTCTTGCAATTACCGCGTGTCTGAAGCATAATGGACAATGTAGGTGCCGCACAGCTGCGGCATCTGCAGAAAAACAGAATGAGATGATATACGAAGCCAGAACCGGTATTATTTCACATATTGAACGATTGATTGAAAAACCAAAGGAGTCTTGTGATATGAAACCAGTTTACGTCATTGGACATAAAAACCCGGATACCGATGCAATCTGTGCGGCAATCGGCTATGCGGCGCTGAAACAGCAGCTGACAGGAGAAACATATATTCCCTGTCGGGCGGGAGAGATGAATGCGGAAACCAAATATGTTTTGGAAAAATTCGGATTCCAGGCCCCGAAATATCTTCGGTCTCTGAAGCCGAGAATCACGGATGTGCCATACCGCCAGGTGGAAGGCATTCGGCAGGATGCATCACTCAAACAGGCCTGGCAGTATATGCGGGATAAGAATGTGCGGACAGTTCCGGTGGTGGATGAAGCGCAGAAGCTGGAAGGAATCCTGACACTGGGAGATATTGCCCGGTTTAATATGGAGGACCGCAATGGCAATGCGCTGGCAGAGGCCAAGACAACTTACTGCAGTATTGCGGAAACCATCTGCGGAAAGGTATTGGTAGGAGATCCGGAGGCATGCTTTGAACAGGGTAAGGTTTCCATTGCAACCGTCAAGCCGGAACTCATGGAAGAACACATGGAAGCTCATGATATGATTATCCTTGGCAACAGGTATGAGAATCAGCTGTGTGCCATTGAAATGCAGGCTGCATGTATTATCGTAGGTCTGAATGCACCGGTTTCCCGTACCATTCAAAAACGAGCGGAAGAAATGGGATGTACTGTCATCTCCACGCCGCTGGATTCCTTTACCTGTGCCAGAACCATCAATCAGGCTGTGCCGGTGCGGCATATCATGCGCAGGGAAGGTATGACGACGTTTCATCTGGACGATTATGTCTCGGATGTAAAAAAGATTGTCACCAAAAAGAGAGTGCGGTATTTCCCGGTTCTGGATGAAAAGGAGCGCTGTATTGGTGTGATTTCCCAGCGCAATCTGCTGGATACCGAACGCCAGAAGGTAATTCTGGTGGATCACAATGGCAAGGATCAGGCAGTACAGGGCATTCAGGCGGCAAAAATTCTGGAGATTATTGACCATCACCGCATCAATGCCATTGAGACCGGCAGTCCGATTTATTTCCGGAATCAACCGGTTGGCTGTACCTCCACGATTATAGCAATGATGTATCAGGAAATGCATATGCGTATTGAGCCGGATATGGCAGGTTTGTTGTGTTCGGCAATTATCACCAGTACCCTGTTGTTCCGTTCACCTGCCTGCACGGAAGTTGACCGGCAGATGGCGGAGATGCTGGCAGAATGTGCCGGCATGAAGCTGGAGGAGCTGGCATCTGCTATTTTTGAGGCTGGTTCAGAAATTATAGAGCATTCACCGGACGAAATTTTTTATAAGGATTTCAGAAGCTATAAGGTGAACCGAAGATCGTTTATTGTATCACAGGTAACCAGTGTCAGTGCAGAAGAGCTCAAGGAACTGAAGGAACGCATGCTTCCGTATATGCAGGAGCTGCTGCCCCGGTCAGGACAGGATATGCTGTTCCTGATGCTGACCAATATTGTTGAGGAATCTACAGAGCTGCTGTTTGTGGGAAACCAGGTGGAAAATGTGGTACAGCTGGCATTTTCCCGGGATGCAAGACATGGTTCGGTTGTGCTGCATGGTGTAGTAAGCCGGAAGGAACAGGTTGTGGAATGCTTAACCCGTGCATTGGGCACTGCATTGTAATGGAAGCCCATCATTCCAACAAAAAAGCAAGACCGTCTGAATGACAGGATTCAGGCGGTCTTTTCTCATGGTGCATAAGAATCTCCAAATTTGTTCAAGATATGAAAAAAGGAAAAGAGGAACAGAGATGGAATTGTTGCGCACAGCGTTAACCGCATTGTTTTCCATTACGGCATTATTTGTGATTACCAAGCTGATTGGCTATCGGCAGATGGCACAGATGAGTACCTTTGATTATATCAATGGCATTACCATTGGTTCCATCAGTGCGGAGCTGGCCGTTGCAGAAGGAAAGGAATTCTGGGGCTGGCTGACAGCGCTGGTGGTCTATGGTGTTGTCACCTGGCTGCTGGCAGTGATTGCGGATCATTCGGTAAAGGCCAGACGGCTGGTGAATGGGAGAACCATTATGCTGATGGATAAGGGAAAATTATATGACAAAAATTTCCGGCGTGCTCATCTGGATATCCATGAATTTCAGATGGAATGCCGCAGCAGCGGATATTTTGACCTGAGCCAGATTCAGACAGCTGTGCTGGAGCCCAATGGAAAGATCAGTATTTTACCGGTAACCCGGAACCGTCCGGCTACACCGGAGGATCTGGCACTGTCTGTCACACAGGAAACGGTTTGCGGCAATGTGATTATGGATGGCAAAATCATGCAGAAAAATCTGCAGAACCTGGGATATAATGAGGAAT
>CAMBYS010000091.1 GCA_945872165.1 uncultured Clostridia bacterium
TACGAGAACCTCAAAAACAGAGTTCTGCACACGCATGCCATAACGTTCACAAAGTTTCGCAACCTTACGAAGCCGTTTTTGTCCGGCTGTCGTAGTTGTATTCACATCATATGTAATAACAAGCATCATAGACAGTCACCTCCATACAAATGGTGGATAGCAGTCTAAATCCCCTCGAAGTACTCGTGCAAACAACATTGCCTGTGTATATGGAATCAGTCCTATCACAATCTTTTCCTTTAAGAAAGGATGCTGAATTTTTTCCTGTTTTCGACTGCGCCATGCATTCAGTACTGTACGTCTGCCCCGATCATTTAGATAAACTGCATCTATGTCTGTATGAAAATCTCTTTCTGAAAGCTGCCCTTTATTGAACAGTGAAAGAACAAATCGGTCGCATAATGGAGCACGCAATTCTTCCATCAAATCCAACGCAAAAGATGGGCGTCCTGGACGTAAGGTATGCAAATATCCTGCTGCCGGATCTAGTCCTACCGTTTCCAATGCAGAACGCACATCATGCGTCAGCTGTGTATAGATAAAAGACAATACAGCATTGACTTCATTTCTCGGTGGTCTTCGGCTTCTTGTCTCAAACCGGAAGCCATTCGGACTGGATAGCATATCATCAAATCGGGCAAAATAGGCTGTAGCTGCCGCTCCTTCCAGACCACGCATGGCGTCAATATCCATATAATCCTTTAACTGCCGGGCAATTTTGCTTAGTATCTCTGCTGTCTGATAAAACTGCTTTGCAGCTTCTTCATTCTTTTGATTTCGAGCATGGCGCATCAGTACATTTTTGCTGTTACAAATTTTTCCATATAACATATTTCGTACCAGTTCTGTAGAAAATTCACAATCACTGATACTATCATATTGTTTTTTCCGCAATAAAACATTGCCGCTGACCGGACCGCATACATTTCCATAAAATCGTCCATTGGTGTCCAAAAAAGTCATGGTAATATGATGCTGACTGCAGAATCCAATCAGAGAAGTTGACAGTGTATTCTTTCCAAAGAATACGATAGCATCCACTTGACCAACTGGAATTGCTGCTTTTTCCTGTCCCCCTATGGAAATACAAATGGTTTCATTCCGATGGAACAGATAACTATCCGGTGTCAGAATATAAAGAGTTTCCAGTAAATGCTTCATGTATCCTCCGCCTCCCGTCTCATCTGTTCACAATAGTGTTTTGCGGAACTTTGTACTTTGGGCATACAAATATCAGACAGAGAACATTTTTTACACTTTGCAGAATATTCCGCTTTGGGTATCAAATATCCATCTCGTATGCTTCGCAATATTTCGGCTGTTTTGCAAACCTTTTGTCGTAATGCTTCTGTCAATTCCACAGACAATCTGCGATGAGAGGAAGTATAAAAGATTGCTCCCTCCGGTATCGTCGTATGAAACATTTCCTCCAGACACATAGCCTGTGCACAGAGCTGTATTTCATATTCCTCTTCTGCCCGTACTTTTCCATGCTTGAACTCTACCGGATACAGCTTTACCGGAAAATCAACGGATGGGATTTGACATCCCTGTACATCAGCTGATCCTTCAATACAGTCACATTTTCCACGCAGCTGCAGAGTATCCGAATAAACCTCATATTCAAACAGCTTTATTTGTTCTCCTCTGCGTTCAATCCGCCGGTCGTGTACCCTATCATGCTCCATTCGTCCCTTTGCGGTATCCGAGCTTTCTGCCCATACCTGTTCATTCATAACCAGTGCAACTCGCCGCAGGCAATAGCCTGCGTGAGTTAACTGAGACAGCAGCAAATAATCACTATCATCCTTCATGGAACCAATCTTCCTTTTCCGGCAACTGATTCCAGCAAATTTCTTCATATGGATTTGTCTGGAATCCAATTTGTACGCCCTTTGGCACCTGATCCAGATGTACAACAGCTGTATAATCCCGATAGCTTCTCGGATATTCTACCTCTTTCTTTTTGTTTACAGAAACCAGTTCAAACAGCTTATGTGCCGGAGCACAGCCAAGCTTTGCCTGGCGAACACGCTGTTTTTCATCACTGTCTGTACCAACATGTTTAAAGAGAATTAATGGAGAAACAACAGCCATTTCTCCTTTGCTGGCCGAATGGTCATGCTCATACATATTTAAAATGGATTCAAAGAGAATCTTTAAATCTCTGTCATCAAACCCGGTCTCTCCTGCCAGATTTGCACTGATAAATCCACGAACTTCATACAATCCAAAGGGAATGATCTGCTTGCGTCCCATCGTCCGCAGTTTGTCCTCTGGTTGTTTATCCTCCCATTCCTGATATTCTTCTACAGTTGTCGCTCCATTTGCATTATCGGCAACTGCCATACGGGTGATTGAAATATCCAGCGGAAGAATCGGATCAAGACTCTTGCCAAAAGAAATCTGGACCGGTCCTCTTACCTGTCCGGCATTTGGACCGGTAGACATAACTGCCCCAAAGGTTCTTACATCATAGAACAATTCGCAGGCCTTTTTCCGTCCGGCATAAACTGCATTTTTTGACTTTTCACAATCTTCAAATCCAGCTTCCTGCTTTGCTCTGGCAATATGGCGGTTTATATTGGTAGACTGCTGAACAATAATATTCATTCCATCTTCACCTTCATATGCCATTTCCACATAATTACGGATACGACGCTTGGTAGCCACATCTGTGATATATCCCAGCATCGTCTGAGGATCAACACGCGGTGTATTACCCATGTCCGGATCGCCGTTCGGGTTACAATTGGTGCATGCTACATAATACATAAATTCATATCTGTTCTGAATTGCCATGATTTATCCCTCCGTTTTTTCTACATTTGCGGTATCCCTTACTTTTTTTGCTGCCATGCGCTCTTTTTTCTCCCGTGCCAGTTCTGCATGCATCTGGTAATAACCCAGTGCAAATTCGGATTGCTGTTCCAGATTCAGTGTTGCGGGAATTTTCTCCTGAATGGCACTGGCAGTCTGATTCAGCCATTCTCTATACAGGTCTGCCAGCCATCCCTTCTCTATCTTCTTCATCTTCTCCAGATGATGCACCGACATCTGGCTCAGTCTGCCAAGTACCAGTGCCGGCATCTGAATCGCAGAGGCATAATACCGCTGCATCAGAGTCGCATTGACATCCGACATCGCCGCATTCTGAATCGCTTCATAAATTGCCATCATTGCGCCGCAATGATATGCGGCCGCCGGATATTCCGGATTATAGTTTTTCATCAACACATTCCTCTTTCCTCTATTCCGTACCAGCCAGACCTTCAGCCATTGCCAGACATGGGATTCCTGTCCAAACAAATCATTCGTCGCTTGTTCATCTGACATCATTTTTGACCGTATATATGCCAATGCCCGTGATGCCACTGCATCCGGCAGCTGTACACCAGTCATAATCGCCATCAGCACTGCCGGTGTGATGCCAGCCAGCTCTTTTCCCAGTCGTTCAAACGGCTTCCTGTCTACCTGTTGATATTTAAGCAGCCGCATCAGACGGCCTGTCAGCTTGCAAGGTCCCAGTGTTCCGGTTCCTCCGGCATTGGTTAACTCCAAATCGTTATACCACTGCTGAAGTTTTTCCCGAAGATCCTGATAGCTGCCACGCTCATAACGACGAATCATAATGCGTCCGCCTACACCGCTCAACAGCAGGATATAATAGCTGACATCATCCAGCATGCGTTCTCTCTCTCCGGATTCTGCACTGCCTACAACCTGATTGGCTCTTTGTCGGGCTGCACGCTCTTGATTGGCCTGCTCTATTGCCTGTTCCTGTTGGCTCTGTTCCTCCTCTTCGTCATCCTCTTGGAAAAAGTCCCGAAAATCTCCACAGGTTTTGATTACATCCTCCTCTACATCCCTGTCATACCAGTGGACAAATTTCATACCTGCCAAAATCGGTGCATCCTCCAGCAGCTTGTCCAATGCGGCTTTCACAGCCGCAAAGGCCTGTTCTGAAACCGGTGCATTGGCTGCCTTTTTTAACCCATAGGAACAAAACGCATTTTTGTCAAAACAGATCAGTGCATCCCCTCTGGCATGTCCTCCTACCACCTGCAATCCATTAATGGGTGTAGTGGTTGTGGTGGGTATCGTCGGTTCACCTGTAATCAGGCACACAGACATGGCATCGGGATCCGTCTTTTGAAACTGCTGTCGGAACGTTTTCCACCATTCCAGTACCTTTTTACTTTCTAAAATAGAGTTCCGATCCACTTTAAAGGAAATTCTGTCAGCAGCTTTGATCTTCTTCTCATCCAACCGGGCACGAATCGCAGCGTTCGTTTCTGTATCCTCCAATGCCTGCGCACAGAGCATTAGCATCGGCTCCACTTCCCCTCCCGCTTTTAATGCATGCAAAAAGAAGGAACTCTTTGCACTCGGTTCCTCTGGAATGACCACAGAGCGCTTTTCCAGCAAAACATTGCTTTTGTCCTTGCCATTTGCCAGACTTCCAATGTCCGGCGCCGGAATCGCTTCATCCGTTCCCAACTCAATATCCTGAAACCTGCCATCCCCATACAGCAGGATATATGCCTTGACGGTTTTATTGATGTATCCCGCCGGCAGGGTCAGATCATGTCGAAGGGCGTAATCATATAATGCTTTGAGCATCACTTCACCACCTTCAGTACATCCGTGCTGTCATAAGGCGGAATCTGAATGATACCATGTTCCATGACTGCATGGAACAGTGACAGCTTTGGTGTTGTCTTCTTTTTTACGGAATAATCGTGCAGATCGAACACATCATATACCATCAATCCCGCATCCAGACTGTCCTGAATGGGTGCGTCTGTATGTATCTCCGGATCATACAGTTCGAAATAGGCAGGAAATTCCCTCATACCCAATGAAGGCTGGCAAAAGCACTTGCCGCACCGAATACGACGTTCCGCCTGTTCATACAGCTGTTTTTCTTTTCCCCAAAATTCTTTTCTGGGAACAATGGATGCAGCGATACGATACCGAACATTCTTTAAGGCAACGGTCTGCCTCTGTGTCCGTTCCTCATCGGTATAAATCGGCTTATTGCTTACTGTACATTTCACTTCATTTCGCTTAAAGCTGATATACTGAATCGGGCGCAGCACTTCAATCCGATTGATCTGCCAGAAAAATTCTTTTGGCTTTGAATAGATCGAGGAAAGCAGCCCCCGCATTGCAGATGGCGTTGGAAATGGATACGTCAACCGTTCCACCTTGGAATATGGTGCAGAAAAGGCGGCAAAATCTCCCCAGACCTCCAATACAAGTTCTCTCACATGTTTCACCTCCATGTTGCGCTCCACCAAATGTGGAGCCGCCCATACGATAATACAACTATTTCAAATCGCTCCTGTTCGGACGAAATCTTCTCTTCGTCCCGCCAAAGAAGTTTACAGGAGATTTCTTTGGTCAGTTGTATTATAGTATATTAACATCGTTTTGTCAAGTAACATTCCAATCTTTACCAGCATGCCTGGAATTCTATCTGATCCGGCAGCTGCAATCCCATATCTTCGGTATAAAAATCCTCATTTTGCGGAAAAAGAATATAAAAATCACTCTTTGTTTCTGTTTTTCGTCCCTGCTTGCAGTAGAACAGCTCTTCCGCTATATCCTCCAGCTTGTTCTTCTGAGAAATACCCACCGTAACGGTAATCGGCGCAGCTTTCTTGATCAGCGCCGGTGTCAGGCCATATTGTCTTGCTTGTGTACAGATGTCTCTATAATCTTCCTGCATCTTCTGATACGGAACAATGACACGGATTCCCTGATTGGCAATCAATTGATATTCCTTATCCGTCTCAGAAAAGCTGCGATTTTGAATGGCAGCTGTCAGTTGTTTTTTATCCTTCGCTTCCCGGAACAATGCAGCATAATATTCCCTGATATGTTCCGGATTATGAATATCTATGGCATGCTTGTGATGTAAGTTTTCCACAATATGTGCAGCTGCTTCATACCAGTTTCCTGGATACAGTGGTTCCTCCTCTTCCGGGATAAAGACAATCACTCTGCCTCCCTCCGGAAGTCGTCCGTTTCGATTGCATCGTCCAGCAGCCTGAATGATGGATTCCAATGGAGCCAGTGCCCGATACAGTACTTCAAAGTCGAAATCCACGCCAGCTTCAATACACTGTGTCGCAACGACCCGGCAGGGTTGTTGATTCTCCAGTCGGTTATTGATTTCTGCCACCAATTCTCTTCGATGTGCCGTGCATAAATCTGTAGTCAGGAAAAATACTTCCTCTTCCCTGCATTGTTCTTTCAGAATTTCATATAGTGTTCTGGCATGCTTGCGCAGGTTCACGATAGTGCAGACACTTTTCTGCTCAGCCATCTCCTGCGCAATCATTTCCAATGATGTTTTTTCATCGTGTTCTATTCTCCATTCAACCTGTGTCCGTTTCAGTGCCTGATACAGCACCGCATGCTCGGGCAGAATCTCTGTGGGTTTCCATGTAACATGCTGCAGTGCATCAAAATTCGGCTGTGTGGCAGTGGAAAATACCATTGTTGTGTGGTAGCTGCGACAAAGCTCATGGACTGCCTGCAAGCTGGCAGTTGTCAGTTCCGCAGGAAGACTTTGTGCTTCATCAAAAACAACTACGCTGTTGGCAATGTTGTGCAGTTTACGGCAATCTGTGGGCTTATGAGCAAATAATGTTTCAAAAAAACGAACGGATGTGGTAATGATAACCGGAACACGCCAGCGCGCCGAAAATTCTCTCGATACGTCGTCCAAATCACTCTGGCTGTGATCCTCCAGCAGCTCCGGAACAACATGGCGATAAACATCCGCATTCTGTTCTGTCAATGTCAGAAACGGAAGTACAATCATGATACGTTTTTTCCCTGTTGCAGCACAATGTCTCAGCGCAAAATGCAGCAATGCCAATGTTTTTCCGGTTCCTGTGGGAGCCGTTAATGTAAACAATCCCTCTGGCATCTCTCCCATTTTTCCACATTGTTCAAACAGCTGATCTCTCCATGCATTTACCTTCGCATTAGCATCTGAATGCTTACGAATACTCTCCCGGTATTGATACAGCTGTTCTAACATCTGTTCCGGTTCAAATTCTGTCACCTCCGATTTTTCCAAATACGCTAAATTGTCATCCGCTGCAGACACAGTGTAATCCGCATCTACCAGACAGGAAAACAGCATCCTTGTGTACAGCATCGTCTGGACATTTGACTGATATGTTGCAGCATCTTCTGTTCCGGTGTCAGATAACGCTGCATGAAATTGTTTCAGTTTTGGTATTTTCCAACCCTGGAAATCATGTTGTAAGCGCGCCCAAGCTGTCATATACTGTTTCTCTCCTGCTAAAGCAGCTATTTTTCCCTCATTGGCTTCAATGGCATCCTCATTTTGTGTGCTGGCCTGACAAAGGCTTTCCAGCATTTCATACTCCAACAATGCCGAATGATGCGCATTGATTACCTCTATGATCGGGTCATAGGACTTACGTTTTCCCTTGACCATATTGAGAAGTGCGGCACCACAGATTGCATGATCCCGGTTTTGCTGCGTACCTTTCAGCACTCCCTGAAAAGCATCGCTGTATTTTCCAAAATCATGCAACATCCCACACAGCTCTGCTTCTGTTCCCCAGCCAATTTCATCTCCATATTCTTTTGCTTTCGCCGCAACTTCCGTCAAATGCTCCTTTACGGTTTTCTGTATACCATTCTGATTGCAGGATTTGGCAAAAAAATCATTTCGGTCCATATTATCCCTCCCATTCTCTTCATATCTTTTTACAAATCCATATGTTTTAAGTCCATTATATCATGGTTTACATGTATAAATGTAAAAAATCGCACATTTGTTCTACACAAAATATTCTGGTATTTTTTTGTATATATTAACAAACATCCGGGAAATCCTGCGAAGAATCTATTTCAGACAGCAAAAGAAAAATCCCGCCATGGACACGCCAGAAACAGAACGCAATAAAGGACAAACAAAGGACAAAAATAACATCATATAATTTAAGAGAGCATAGAAAATACAAAAAACCACCGAATCCATACGGAAACGGTGGTTTTCTTCGTTGTAAAGTTGTAGAAATAATTGTGGAAATTATCTCTTGGAGAACTGCGGAGCGCGACGTGCAGCCTTCAGGCCGTACTT
>CAMBYS010000092.1 GCA_945872165.1 uncultured Clostridia bacterium
AAACGGTTTTCAAGACCGCCTCGTTATGACCACTTCGATACCTCTCCGGATCGAATCTCTCGCGTTAAGCAAGAAATATTATAGCATATGCCCTTTCTTCTGTCAACTACTTTTCTCCGGTAATTTTCCGTCTTAACAGAAAAAAACTTTTGTAAATATATGATTAACTTTCCGAAAAAACAGTGCAATTATTTGGGTGTTATGTTATACTGTTGGTAGGAAAAGTGTCAGTATTTTGTGCATGTTGTAATGTCTGTCTTTTCCCTCACCCCTTGTTTATTGCGTCAGGAGGTTCGCATGTTATGATTTATACCGTGACATTAAACCCTTGTCTTGACTATCTTGTTGCTGTACACAATTTCCAGTCCGGCCGTGTCAACCGTGCAGGCTATGAACGGATTATGCCCGGCGGCAAGGGAATCAATGTTTCTTATGTACTGAATATCTTAAAGCAGGATAATCTTGCTCTTGGTTTTGTTGGCGGTTTTACCGGTGCTGAAATCGAACGATTGATGGATAAAGATGGCATCCGTCATGATTTTGTCCATCTGAAACATGGCAACAGCCGCATTGATGTCCAGATGCTGGATGGCATTGAAAGCTCCATCCATGGTGTAGGTCCATGTATTACCCAGGAGGATATTGATGCGCTGTGTGATCAGCTGCAACAGCTGCAGGATGGCGATACTCTGGTATTGTCCGGTGCAGTTCCCCGTGGGGCACGGGATACCATTTACAGTGATATTCTCCGTTCTGTGGAGCATAAGGATTTATATATCATTGTGGATGCCAAAGGTCCGCTGCTGCTCAATACCTTAAAATACAAGCCATTTCTGATTAAACCCAATTTACAGGAAATGATTGATATTTTCTACCTTAATGTGGAAAATATGGATGATATCATCCGATATGCAAAGAATTTACAAAACATGGGCGCCCGGAATGTTCTGGTGTCGCTCGGCGCGGACGGTGCCGTTCTGGTAACGGAAACCGGTGAAATCTATCGTCACAGTGCGATGAGCGGTAAGGTACATAATACCGTTGGCTGTGGTGATTCCATGCTGGCAGGCTTTCTCGTTGGCTATCAGCAGAATCACGACATGGTACAGGCATTCCAGCTGTCTCTGGCTGCAGCTTCGGCAAATGCGTTCCATGATGGCCGTGGTACCTATGAGGACATCATGGACCTGCTGGATATCCTGCACCGTGAAATAGAAGAATAATCCATAATCCCCCCAATCTGGCTGCCGGCTGTTATGCCGGCAGTTTTTCTGTTTGCAGTATGACGGGAAATTCTGTATAATACAAGGCATAGGCTGTCAGACAGCCGGAATCATTTGTTTTTTGAATTGGTCACGGGAAAGGGGACAAATACCAATGACAATTTTATTAACCGGCGGTGCCGGATATATTGGAAGCCATACCGTCATTGAACTGCAGCAGGCAGGCCATGAGGTCGTTGTGGTAGATAATTTATGCAATGCATCGGAAAAATCTCTGGAACGGGTACAGGAAATTACCGGAAAGCCGGTGCCGTTCTATGCAGTAGATATCCGGGACCGCGCCGGACTGGCGCAGGTCATGGAACAGTATGCCTTTGACTGCTGCATCCATTTTGCCGGTCTGAAGGCAGTAGGCGAATCGGTTGCCAAGCCGTTGGAGTATTATGACAACAACATTTCCGGCACATTGGTGCTGCTGGATGTCATGCGCAGCCATGGCTGTAAGAATATCATTTTCTCTTCTTCTGCCACAGTATATGGCAATCCGGCTGTCATTCCGATTACAGAGGAATGTCCCAAGGGACAGTGCACCAATCCCTATGGTCAGACCAAGAGCATGCTGGAACAGATTATGACCGATATGCAGAAGGCTGATCCGGAATGGAATGTGGTACTGCTGCGGTATTTCAATCCCATCGGCGCTCATCCGTCGGGGAAAATCGGCGAAGATCCCAATGGTATTCCCAACAATCTGATGCCATACATTACTCAGGTTGCCGTAGGCAAGCGTGCAGAGTTGGGTGTATTCGGTGATGATTACAACACCCCGGATGGTACCGGTGTGCGGGATTATATCCATGTGGTGGATCTGGCGGATGGTCATGTGAAGGCATTGTCCGCCATTGAACGGAATTGTGGTCTGGCAATTTACAATCTGGGTACCGGACAGGGCTATTCCGTACTGGATGTGGTACATGCCTTTGAGCAGGCAAATCACCTGACCATTCCCTATTCCATCAAGCCCCGCCGTGCCGGTGATATTGATGCATGTTATTCTGATCCGACGAAAGCGGAACGGGAATTGGGCTGGAAAGCACAGTATGATCTGCTGGATATGTGCCGGGATTCCTGGAACTGGCAGAAAAACAATCCCAATGGGTATCGGGATTAAAACTTTGACGGGCAGAGGAAATACCTCTGTCCGTTTTTGATATTCCGGCAGGCAGACGGAATTTGCAGTATGCTGTAGATTCCGGCTGTTTCATGCTTTATAATAGAAAATAGATATCAGAAAGAGGGGATTGTTATGCCATTTGAAATCATACGCAATGACATCACCACCATGGATGTGGATGCCATTGTCAATGCTGCCAATACAGCACTGGCACCGGGAGGTGGTGTCTGCGGTGCCATTTTCCATGGGGCAGGCTGGAATGAGATGCAGCGTGCCTGCCGTGCCATCGGACATTGTGACTGTGGAAAAGCGGTGCTGACAGAAGGGTTTGCGCTGCCGGCACGGTATGTCATCCATACCCCGGGTCCCATCTGGCAGGGCGGTAATCAGCATGAAGCCCAGCTGCTCCGCAGCTGTTATCTCAGCTCCTTACAGCTGGCAAAGAAGCATAAATGCAAGTCCATTGCTTTCCCGCTGATTTCCTCCGGCATTTATGGCTATCCCAAAGCGGAAGCACTGCGCATTGCAGTACAGGCCATCCGGGATTTTCTGGCGCAAAATGATATGCAGGTTTTTCTGGCCGTATTTGACCGCAATGCTGTGCTGCTCAGTGAGAAACGGTATCAGCAGATTCAGCAGTATATAGATGACCATTATGCGGAGCAGATGTTCTATCATGCACGGATGGAAACCGATTATCTGTTCCGGCAAAAGCAGATGCGGGAACAGCAGGATCTTCAGTCCGAACAGGAGTTTCTGCCCAGTGCACCGTCAGAGGACGCATTCCATCCCTTTTCCGCCCCGACGGCGTCCGATGCCTCATCCGCTTCGGTTTCCACTTTCCCTGCTCCGTCAGCCAAGCCCAAAAAGCGTTCCCTAAAGGATCTGGTTTCCCGGCTGGATGATACCTTTTCCCAGATGCTGCTGCGGCTGATTGATGAAAAGGGCATGACTGATGTGGAAGTATACAAACGGGCAAATCTGGACCGCAAGCTGTTTTCCAAAATCCGCAAAAGCAGCTATAATCCCAGCAAACAGACTGCCATTGCGCTGGCAATTGCCCTGCGGCTCAATCTGGATGAAACCAAGGATTTGCTTGGCCGGGCGGGCTATGCCCTGTCCCACAGCAGCAAATTTGATGTGATTATTGAATATTTTATCACAGAACAGATTTATGATATTGATGAAATCAATCAGGCGTTGTTCTCCTTTGAACAGAAAACACTGGGGGCATAAGTGTATTTCTCTCTATGGTGTTGTTTTGTCGCTTTCAAAGAGACCTTTCCTCCGGTTTGATATGGTATCCTGTATTCACAAAGAAAAACGCAAATGAATGGAGGAATCCCATATGAAAACCAATAAGACAGAGCTTGTTTTCCTGCTCGACCGTAGCGGCTCCATGGCTGGTCTGGAGGAGGATACCATCGGCGGATACAATTCCATGCTGAAAAAACAGAAACAGGAACCGGGAGATGTCCGGGTTACCACCGTTCTGTTTGATGATAAATATGAATTGCTGCATGACCGGCTGGATATCCACACCATGGCACCGATTTCGGAACATGAATATTATGTCCGGGGCTGTACTGCCCTGCTGGATGCCATTGGACGCACCATCCGGAAAATTGCCAATGTCCAGAAGCATACCGCACCGGAGCACCGTGCAGATAAAGTATTGTTTGTCATCACTACCGACGGCATGGAAAATGCCAGCCGTGAATACAGCTATCGCAAGGTGCATGACATGATTGAACGGGAAAAAACCGAATTTGGCTGGGAATTTCTGTTCTTTGGTGCCAATATAGATGCCATTGCTGTGGCAAACCGCTTTGGCATTGATGCCGACCGGGCTGTGGATTATCATGCGGACAGCGTGGGAACACAGCTGAATTATGAGGTACTCAGTGAAGCAATCACACAGGTACGTACCTGCGCCGCTCCGCTGAATGCCAGCTGGAAATCCCGTATTGAAAAGGATTTTCGCAGCCGCAACGCCGACAGATAAAAACACAACAGTTTTATCCATTGAAGCTGGTCAGGCAGGGGGATGTCTGACCGGCTTCCCTTTTTATGGCAGAATGTGTACCAAAATGTGCAAAATATCATTGCGTGGTGCAAAGAAATATTGCATAACAAAACACGCCTATTCCCGGTTATCCTTGTCTGATACCACCGCATTCTCCGGCAATATGCATAAATATTTATACCTATTTTTATGTGATTGATACAATTTTTCACTGGACACCGGGTCAGCTTTGGAGTATGATAATGCCAACAAAACGGGAAACGGAACAGCGATAGCAGGCCGCATTTCCATGGTTTCCCGGACGCCATGATTTTGAATGAAAAAAAGAGGTAAGTATCATGAATTTCTTCCAGAAGCTTGTAAAAGCATATGTACATGCAGTTGAAAACCCGCCCTATGCCATGTCTGTAGGCAAAGGCAAGACCATGCCGAGAGACTGAACAGAAACATTTTTCTATCCATCCGGTATATCCCATGCACCTGTCGGAACCATCTGACGGGTGCTTTTTTAATTCCTCCGGTACGGCAGAACCATTTTGCCGTACCGGATCGCTGTATTACGTTTTTTTCCTGGTACAGCAGGTATCAAAGGACGGGTTATAGGCATAGTAATTCTTTGCGTCCAGATTTTCCTGCACATCCCGCAGAGCTTCGCCAAACCGTTGGAAGTGTACAATTTCCCGTTCCCGCAGGAATTTGATCGGATCACGCACATCCGGGTCATCAATCAGCCGCAGCAGGTTGTCATAACTCAAACGGGCTTTCTGTTCCGCCGCCATATCCTCGAACAGATCCGCAATGGCATCTCCGGTGGACTGTAAACTCTCAGCGGAAAATGGCACACCGCCTGCGGACTGGGGATAAATGCCCGTGGTGTGATCTACGAAATAGGCATCAAAGCCGCTTTTCTTGATCTGCTCCGGTGTCAGGCAGCGGGTCAGCTGATAGACAATGGCGCCGATCATCTCCGTATGTGCCAGCTCCTCTGTACCGATATCCGTCAGAATGGCTTTGCCCTGCGCATAAGGCTGGGCAAATCGCTGGGACAAATACCGTGTTGCAGCACCCAATTCACCATCCGGACCGCCCAACTGGGTCATAATCAGCTTTGCCATTGCCGGATCAGGTTTGGCAATGCGGACAGGATACATTAATTTCTTATGATAATCCCACATCTGTTACACCTCCCATGGCCATGGCTCATCAATCCAGTTCCAACGCTTGTCGGTACCGGCATCAAACAAGGTCAGCGGTCCGAAGTGCTTCTGATACAGCTCCTCTGCCTGCTGCTTCTTTTTCCGCATCATCCGGAAATACTGCAATGCCATTTCATCCTCCGGATGGGAGTCCAGATACATACCCGCATCAATCAAGGCAAATTGATGCTGACGCACATCCTGCAGCGCTTTTTGCTTTTCAGTCACAGGAAACCGCCTCCTCCCCGATAAACGGCTTGTCGAGGTCAGCAAAAATTGTGCCGCGTGCCAGGGCAACATCATCATTATAAATATTTTGCCATACCTGATCCGGTACAAAACCCATCGCCAGCGCCAGCAGGTTATGATTGATGACAAATCCCGGACCGTTCTTCGCATTTTGCGTGTTTACGGCACATTTTGCCCCATTTGGCTTTTCCATTGCCATACATCCATCATCCTTTCTCAAAGAATGTCAGCCCCCATAGGGCTTATACCGTCATCCTATGCGCAACAGGCTGTACGGGTGCAGCACCCGGTTCATTGTCCCATCCGGTGGAAAAATATTCCGTAAAAGATATTGACAATTTGATATCACAGTGATATCATTCAAGTATCAAATACGAGGAGGGGATCCGGATGAACGAAAAGATTCTCAACAATAGAAAAAATGGTATGCCTGCCATGATTGTGACCATCCTGCTGTATGCGGCAGCGATTGCAGGCTGTATTTTCGGCGGCATTGCGTTGGATCAGGGCAACAGTCCGGTACTGCTGATTGTCAGCATCATCTGGCTGTGTATCGGCTGGATTCCGCTGTGCGGCTTAAAAGTCGTCAAGCCCCAGGAAGCTCTGGTGCTCACACTGTTTGGCAAGTATATTGGCACCCTCAAACAGGAAGGCTTTTATTTTGTCAATCCCTTCTGTACCAGTGTCAATCCGGCAGCAAAAACAAAGCTCAACCAGAGCGGTGATGTGGATGGTGGTTCCCGCAAAGGTCTGACCATTCTCAGCGGCGGACAGGGTACCAATATGGAAGTGGCCAGCAAAAAGATTTCCCTGAAGGTCATGACACTGAACAACAATCGGCAGAAGATCAATGATTGTCTGGGTAATCCCATAGAAATTGGCATTGCTGTCATGTGGCGTGTCACGGATACTGCGAAAGCGGTATTCAATGTGGATAACTATAAAGAGTATTTGTCGCTGCAGTGTGACAGTGCTCTGCGCAACATTGTTCGTCTGTATCCCTATGATGTAGCGCCCAATGTGGATACCACCGGTGATGGTGTTGCCGATGAAGGCAGCCTGCGTGGTTCCAGTGAAGTGGTAGCATCCAGAATCCGGGATGAAATTCAGCAGCGTGTTGCAGATGCGGGACTGGAAATCATTGAAGCACGCATTACCTATCTGGCTTATGCACCGGAAATTGCAGCAGTAATGTTGCAAAGACAGCAGGCTTCTGCTATCATTGACGCAAGAAAGATGATTGTCGATGGTGCAGTTGGCATGGTAGAAATGGCGCTGGAGCGTTTGAATGAGAATCAGGTTGTCGAGCTGGATGAAGAACGCAAGGCAGCTATGGTTTCCAATCTGCTGGTTGTTCTGTGCGGCAATCATGACACACAGCCTATTGTAAACACAGGAAGCCTGTATTAATATGAGTGTAAAAAAGAAGCAAATCCCACTGCGGCTGTCGGAAAAGCTCTACAATGCCATTGCGGCATGGGCAGAGGATGATTTCCGTTCGGTCAATGGACAGATTGAATATCTGCTTACCGAATGTGTCCGGCAGCGGAAGAAAAATGGAAAATATGTATCCGAGCATTTGGACGAACCCATTGAATTGGATATTGAGTGAAAAAAGGAGTGAAGGAACATGTTGCTGGTAAATACCGATTATATTACAGGGAAAGAATTAGAAATGCTGGGTCTGGTAAAAGGCAGTACCATTCAGACCAGAAATGTAGGCAGAGATATTACACAGGGGTTTAAGACGCTGGTCGGCGGTGAGCTGAAGGCATATACAGAAATGATGAATGAAGCCCGTGAGCTTGCTACCAGCAGAATGGTACAGGAAGCGGAGGCATTGGGAGCAGATGCGATTGTCAATATCCGGTTTGTTTCTTCCTCTGTCATGCAGGGTGCCGCAGAAGTGGTTGCCTATGGCACAGCAGTGAAATTTGTATAAACAGCAAAAGCCCGTCGGAGAAAAATCCGATGGGCTTTTGCTATGGTGATAGAGATTAGAATGCATCTATGGTTAGTCCCTAAGGAAGAGACTCACCGGCGAGTCTCTCCCTTAGGAATCCCACTCTGCCGCCAAGGGGGGTTGGACTACCCCCTTGGAACCCCCAATCATCACCGCGATCTCCTCTGGCACATCGCCATCTGCCTGATACCGCCGGGATTTCCGCAGTTCGGCTTGCATTCCGT
>CAMBYS010000093.1 GCA_945872165.1 uncultured Clostridia bacterium
AACGCCAAACATCAACAGAGCGGAAAGAGAGATCGAATCCGTACCGCCCACATTACCGGTTGGGCTATCAATGAAACGGCTGCGTCAAAAAGCCTCCCTCAGAGGAGGGAGGTGTCAGTTGCGTCAGCAAATGACGGAGGGAGTTCCATACATCTCACGTTCCGCACCATAGTTACGATTGATACCTCAAATTTACGTTTGCACTTCCCCCTTCACCCGGTCGCACAGTGCCAGTGCCGACGCAATGACAGCATCCATGTCATAGTACTTATATTCTCCCAGCCGTCCGCCGAAAATCACGTTTTTCTCCTGTGCTGCCAGCTTCTTGTATTCGTTATAGAGAGCAGCGTTGCGCTCGTTGTTCACCGGGTAATAAGGTTCATCGCCCGGTTTCCATTCCGAAGAATATTCCCGGCTGATGACAGTCTTTGGCTGTTCGTTTCCATTGTCATCCAAACCGAATTCAAACCATTTGTGTTCAATGATCCGTGTCCAAGGGGTCTCCCGATCGGTATAATTCACCGCCGCATTGCCCTGGAAATTCGGCATATCCAGTACCTCAGTCTCAAACCGGACAGAACGATATTCCAATGCCCCAAGTTGATAGTCAAAATATGCGTCAATTGCACCGGTATACACCACGGTATGGGCAAGTGCATCCAATTCCGCCTTGTGTGCCAGATAATCCGTGTTCAGGCGTACTTCTATGCCCTTCAGCATGTGCTCCACCATGCGGGTATAGCCGCCCATTGGGATACCCTGATATCTGGCATTGAAGTAATTATTGTCAAAGGTCAGCCGTACCGGCAGCCGTTTGATAATAAAAGCAGGGAGTTCCTGACAGGGGCGTCCCCACTGTTTTTCCGTGTAGCCTTTGATGAGTTTTTCATAAATATCTGTGCCTACAAGGGAAATGGCCTGTTCCTCCAGGTTATGTGGCTGGGTAATGCCTGCGGCGCGGCGCTGCTCCTCAATCTTTGCCGCTGCTTCCTGAGGTGTCACAACACCCCACATCCGGTTGAAGGTATGCATATTAAAGGGCAGGGAATACAATTCGCCGTGGTAGTTGGCAACCGGTGAGTTGGTAAACCGGTTGAAGGTGGCAAATTGTGTGATATAATCCCATACCCGCTGGTCATTGGTATGGAAAATATGTGCGCCATAGGTATGCACATGGATGCCCTCCATCTGTTCTGTATACACATTTCCGCCAATATGCGGGCGTTTATCCACCATCAGGACAGATTTGCCTGCTGCCTTCATCTGCTGGGCAAATACTGCGCCAAACAGTCCTGTACCGACTACCAGATAATCATACATATGCTTACATTCCTCTCCACTTGATCTGTTGTTTGGTCTCTATGATGTCGTTATTTGCACGTGAGTACAAACAGGCGGAAACATCGGTGACAATCCCTTGATGCTTCCGCCTGATATCCGGTTGTTATGATTTGGAATGATGATCGGAAGGCTTGGATTCGTCTGTTTTCTTCTGACCGTATCCATAGCCGTAGCCATAACCCCGTTTGCGTCTGCCATAACCGTAGCCGTAGCCATATCCATATCCATATCCATACCCGTAGCCATAGCCATAACCGCCGATGACGGTCTTGACGCCATTGATGGTATAACCCAGAATATGCACACCGGTTTCTGTCAGCAGTTCGACGGCGTTCAGGATTTTCGGGATACGGGTATGGTCATGCCGTACCACCATCACCGCATGATCCATACAACGGGCAAAAATAGAAGCATCTGCCAGCATGCCGCAGGGCGGGGTATCTACAATAATACAGTCATAGGTTTCCCGCAGGGTTGCCAGCATACCTTCGATCCGTTCCTGCTGCAGCACATTTTGTTCTGCCGGTGTGGATTTTCTGCCCGGCAGGACATACAATGGCGGTTCACCATAGGTCAGGATATGCTGTTCGGTCAGTTCCTGTCCTGCCAGTACGTCCACAGTACCGAATGCTGCTTCCGGCAGACCCAATGCCTGGGTAACCGATGGATTGCGCAGGTCTCCGTCCACCAAAATGACTTTTTTGCCTTTCAGGGCCATGGAAATAGCGAGATTGACAGAAACTGTGGTTTTGCCCTCGCCTTCCTCTGCACTGGTAATCAGGATTTGGGCTTTTTCCTGTTCATCGGTTTCCTTGGTGATACGGTTGCGCACAATACGCACGCTTTCACTCAGCATATCCCCATTGTTCTGGCTGTCCAGCAGGATTCTGGATTTGGAAGCATCACTGCGTTTTTTCACCTTGATAAATGGGATGTTGCCCAGATAGGTAATGCTGAGAACGGATTTTAAATCCTCTTCCCGTCGAACGGTTTTACTCAGTGCGCAGTAAAGGAACAGGAACAGAATGCTGAGTCCTATGCTGAACAGAATGCCCTTGGCAACAGTACGTTTAAAGCTCAGCTTATTTACCGGCTCCTCCGGTACACCGCTTTCATCCATCAGTGTCAGTTCCGTGTCACCGATGATATATTCCGCTACCGATGGATAGTTTTCAATGACAGCCTGTAATACATCATATGCCAACTGAGGATCTTCTGCTTGTACCTGGATGGTAAACAGGGCGGAGTCCGCAATAGACTGTGCCGTAATGGTTGCCGGAATCGAATCCATATGCAGGCTCTTGGCAACCACATCATTGAGGGCACCGCTGGTCAGGATATAAGGGAAGGATTTGCTCAGCTGATCTGCACTGGCTTCATTATAGTATTCCTTATAGGTATCACTGCTGCTGTAAGCGGTTTTGGCATTGACCACAAAGGTGGCATAGGCCTGATACCGTGGGGAATACACCAGAATCACTGAAAATGCTGCCAGCATAGAGCAGGTCACAATCAAAACCAGGAAAAACAGCCAGAATTTTTTCAGTGCCCGCCACATATCATCCAGAACCATAAGCAGATCAATCTGATACAGCTCCTCTTCCTGAAAATTATTTTGCGTATTTTCCATAATGTCCTCCATATGCCGAATATCCGTTATAACCAGACTGGACAGTCAGGCTCTGGGCTGCATTGTTCAGGATACAGCCCAGTACCTGTGCATTGGTCTGATTCAGGACATCAATGGTATCATTGATTTTCTTTGCCAGAATGACATCTTCCCGCACAACCAGAACGGTGCTCTCTGCCAGACGGGCCAGATCCTCTGTATCCGATACCAGTGCCAGCGGCGCGGTATCCAGAATGATATAATCCATGCTTTCCCGATATCGGTCAATCATCCGTTTCAGTTCGCCGGATTCCAGCAGCCGTTCTGCTGCCGGGTCTGCCTGGGTATTGAAGACGCCATACAGGCTGGTATTCTGATACTGTGTCACAGCAGCTTCTGCTTTTCCATCCTTCAGCAGCTGGATAAAGTTTATTTCTTCCTTCTGACCAAAGATTTTGTACTGAGAGGGCTTGCGGAAGTCACAGTCAATCAGCAATACCTTTTTGCCTTCCCTGGCAATGGACAACGCCACATTGGCTGCCACCGTGGATTTGCCCTCATTTTCCGCCACACTGGTGACCATGACCACCTTTACATGGCTGCGGTCCATGCGGCTGCGCACACGGGCTGCTGCCATACGGCTGGATTCCACAAAAGCAAAGCTGCGCAATGGATTGGCAATCAGCATAGAGGGATGCTCATCCGGCTTTTTGCGATTGCGTCTGACTTTTTCATGGTAAACTGTACCCAGCAGCTTGGCATCAATTTTTTCCTTCATCTGATGGGAATTCTTGACGGTATCCCTTCGATGGGACAAAAATGCCACATAAGCAATGGCTGCCAGAGCGCCCAGCAGGAATGCATACTGCATAGGCCGTACCGGGCTTTTGGAATTGGAGGGTGACAGCGGGATGACTGGCTGCTGAATCACATACAGGATCACATTGCCCACCACATAATGGGATACCTGGTCATAATTTTCCATGATGGAAGTGATGGTGCGGTAGGAATCCATGGCGGAATTGGCTGTTACAGTCAGTTCTACCATGTTGGTTTCTTCAATTTGCTTGACAGATGTCTGCGCGGTAAAGGATTCCTGTCCCAGATCCTCTGCTACCTTCTTTTTCAGTACATTGCTTTCCAATACCTTGGCAAACCGTCCCGCAAGGGATTCTGCGGAGGACAGGTCCTGATAAATAGAACCGTTGGCGCTTTTCGAGGAAACCGTAAAAATCGCTTTGGAGGTATATACCGGCACATAGGTTTCTGTTACCCATACATTGGTCAGCAGGCTGGCCGAAATGGCAAACAGCAGAATGGTAATCCATTCCCGTGCCACATCCCGGAGGATACTGAATATGTCAATCTGTTGTCTGAGATTTTTTTCCATGGTATCTCCTTATTCCGTCACAATGACAATCAGCCGCACACTGCCCAGGCGCTGGGAATCCTTGGTATACGTATAGGTTACTTCATAGGTCCCCGGCGTATTGTAATCCAGCTTGCCGCTGGTTTCAATATTGCCCATAGAAGGTGCATCCTTGATGTTTCCGGTCTGGCTGGTAGTAACAGATGTCTTTTTTTCCACCAGTTCACCTGCTTCATTTTTTTCATAGGTTCTGCCGCCGGTGGTAACTGCCTGCACATAGCTCATCAGGTTTAATGCAGTGCCCTTCGGGGTGTACACCATATAATCCGACAGCTCAATTTTTGTCATGCTGTTGTATTCTGAAGCTTCCAGCAGTGTTACGGTTGCCACCATAGTGGAAATATCGCCTGCACTGTTGGTAACGGTAAATTCCATGGGATATTCCCCGGCTTCATCCTCCGGCATCACATATGTATCCGTGATTTTTACGCTGGCGGATAAATCCCCATCCAGCTGGTCGGAAGCACCGATGTTATTCAAAATGTCCTGGGAACCAATGGTATACTGCAATGGGCCATCCAGTGTGAACCGGGGTGCATGGTAATCGCTGTAAGTAACCTTGCGCTGTACCTTGGTCACATGTCCATCGGAATCAAAGGCAACCACCGTCATATTCCGGGTATTGCCCTCCATCAGATTGCTCATGCTTTCTACCATCAGGTTTTGGGTTACATCTCCATCTGTCCGATCCTCCGCTGTAATGCCTGCCAGCAAATCACTTTCCTCTGCTTCCGCTGAAACCGTGATGCTGTCCTGCTCCATGGTAATCGTAGGACCGCTTGTGTCTGTCAGATGCTGTTGGAACCGTACCAGTCCAAAGGCAGCAGCTGCAATCACAAACAGTATGATACTTGCAATTCGTGTCCTTCTCATAGATGCTCTCCTATCTGTTTGATGCCGGGCTTGCCACGGTTCAAACGGTGGCCATAGTTTCAGGTGCTGTTTCCGGCTCTCCCTTTGGCATGGTTTCCGGTGCTGCCTCCGGTTCTCCCTTTGGCATGGTTTCCGATACCGCCTCCGTATCACCCTTCGGCATGTATTCCGGTACCAGCTGCTGAATCTCCTTCCGGATATTGGCAGACTCTGCAAAGGCATCCTTTACCAACTGCTGTACCTGAGCCTGTACCCATGCCTCATCCACCTTTGGCTGCTGCGCCACAAAAATCTGTTGATTTTCTGTTTCCTTCAGGTTTTCCAGACTGATCAGCAGCTCCTCATACAGCTTTTCTCCCGGACGCAGACCGGTAAAGATAATGGGGATATCCTGTCCCGGTTCCAAACCGGATAACCGGATCATCCGTTTCGCCAGATCCAGAATTTTCACCGGCTCTCCCATATCCAGAATAAAGATTTCGCCGCCCCGGGCCAGTGCGCCGCATTGCAGCACAAGATTCACGGCTTCCGGTATGGTCATAAAATACCGGATAATTTCCGGATGGGTGACGGTTACCGGGCCGCCGGCTTCAATTTGTTTTCTGAACAGCGGCACCACACTGCCATTGCTGCCCAATACATTGCCAAACCGTACCGCAGCAAATTCTGTACGGGAGATCTGGGAAAAGCTCTGGATAATCAGCTCACAGATGCGTTTGGAGGCACCCATCACATTGGTAGGGCGTACTGCCTTATCAGTGGAAATCAGTACCATTTTTTTCACATGGTACCGATCTGCCGCCTGTGCCACAATCCATGTGCCCAGCACATTATTTTTTATGGCTTCATTCGGACTGTCCTCCATCAGCGGCACATGCTTATGTGCTGCCGCATGGAATACCAGCTCCGGATGATAGGTTTCAAAAATGGTGTCAATCCGCTTCTGATTGCGCACGGAACCGATCAATACCTCCAGATCCAATTCAGGATACTGCTTCATCAGCTCGCCCCGAATCTCATAGGCATTGTTTTCATATATATCCAGGATAATGAGTTTTTTGGGGTTATGTATTGCCAGCTGCCGGCAGATTTCACTGCCAATAGAGCCGCCTCCGCCGGTGACCAGAATCACTTTGCCGGATACATAATCCATAATTTTGTCCATGCGGAGATGAACCGGCTCACGTTCCAGAAGATCCTCAATCTCCACCTTGCGCAGCATGGACACACGGACTTCTCCATTGATAATCTGGTACAATCCCGGCAGCGTCATCACCCTGCAGGATGTATTGCTGCAGATTTCCAGAATCCGTTTGCGCTGTGCACCGGAAACCGATGGCATTGCCACAATGATCTCCCCTACATGATACTGTTCTGCCAGCACGGGAATCTGTGCAACCGTGCCTGCAATCGGCACGCCGTTGAGATATTTGCCTACCTTGGTCAGGTCATCATCCACCAGGCATACCACCTTCCGGCTGACACGCTGGCTGCTGATGATTTCTGACAACAGCATATGTCCCGCATCTCCTGCACCCACAATCATCGTCGGTACAGCATGATCTTCCCGCCGTTCGGACAATGCTGTCCGTGCTTCCAGTAAAAAACGATAAGAAAACCGGCTGCCTACCGTCAGGACAAACAGCAGCAGCGGATACAGTACCACAAAGCTTCTGGGCATACTGCATCCCATCAGATACATCCCAGCATACTGCACTGCCGCAGAAGCTGCCACAGCAGCTGTGATATTTTTCAGTTCATTTACACTGGCAAACTGCCACAGGCTGCTATATAAATGAAACAGCTGGAACAGCACCAGTGTGCAGCAGAGATTGATTGGCATATACCGGGCAACTGATTCAAGAAAAACCGCATCAATTGCTCCAAAATGGAAATCCATGCGCACCCATAGCGCTCCCCCCATACTGATGGCAATGCACAGAATATCCACAAAAATCCGAACAAGCAGCCTGCCATAGCGGGCATTGCGCTCTGCCTTTGTTTCCTTTGACATAATAAAGATTTGTTCCCCCTTCCATTCCGGCAAATGCACCGCTGTATCCCAATCTATTCCATACTGCCGGTATTTCCTGCCGACAGCATCCCCCTGAGATCATATCTTTTCTCCAAATGCTTACATTTCTGCCGGAATATATTCTTACAAATGCAATTATACCTTTTTTATATACAAACTTCAATCACTTTCCCGGGAGAAATGCACGAAAACCCCTGTTAATTTTGTAAAATAATTCTTTCAGACCCCATTCCTGTCGTTTTTTCGCCGGATTTGACAGATATGTTTGTAAAAAAAATCCATCCCGGCAACGGAATGGCCTCCCATGAAATCCTGCCCCTCATGCCGCAGGCATTTCATATTGTGAAGCAATCTTTCACACGCGAAGCGTATTTCATCCAGCCGCGGCAGCGGATGGATTTCATTGAAAAAAGCACGCTGGTGCGTGCTTTTTTCCTGGCGTCCCTGAAGGGATTCGCTTTTCTGCGGAAAAGCCACGGCGGTTGCGGCATGCATCCAGCATGCCGCTAAGAGCCGCCTTTCGAATCCCTTCTTTCCTGGGGAAAAAAACAGCCATCCGAACCGGATGGCTGTTGGACTGGCGTCCCTGAAGGGATTCGAACCCCCGGCCTACCGCTTAGGAGTAGCCCCGATACGACATCGGGAAGTGACATCTAATGCTAAAAAA